>CAYNIG010000241.1:0-7654 GCA_964396995.1 uncultured Saprospiraceae bacterium
TTAAAGCTCCGGGGCAATACTGTAAACGCTTAAATTATGTATGTCAGAGTGGAAGCACATTTACATGTTATCAATCCAACGCCTTGCCCGAGGCTACCCCTACAAGCGCAGGAAGCCTTCCTGAAGCCGGAAGCAGTGGTAGCGGATCTTATGTAAACGCTGATGCCGGTGATACCATAGTATTGCATACTCTATTGACTGGAGAAGCAAACTCCGGTTCATGGAGTAGAGAATCTGGTACCGGTGGCACTTTTAATAACACCGGTTACGGGGCTACTTTTATCCTTGTCAAACCTGTAACCACCTCCGTCTTTAAGTACTCTACCTCCACCACACCTCCTTCCGATAATTGTAAAGACTTTAGTTATGTTACTGTAAACTTGAGTAAAGCATTACCTATAAATGAATTGCAATTAAAATATATCTATAAATCATCGACCGAGTACTATCTTACCTGGTCTCCGTTTAAGACCATCAACACAGACCAGGTATTCCTTGAAAGAAAAACCGACCGGGATCTGGACTTTGTGCCGGTTTTTTCACCAACGGATCCTGGTCAGAGTAATAGCTTTACCGATAAATTACCATACCAGGTAAATAAACTCTATTATAGAATAAAATCAGTATCTAAAATCGATAATATTACTGCTTATAGTAATGTCCTTATAATAAACCAACCTGGTAAAAACTCAATCCAAATTTATCCCAGTCTGGCGACCAATACGTTAAATATACTTATTACCAATCCAGACGAAAAAGACGATTGGAATCATACGATTTTTAATATTCTGGGTACAAAAATCAGTTCAAATTTCAAGACAGCAGGCAATATCATTAACATAGAGTCACTCCCAAACGGTAACTACATATTGGTATCCACTAACCGTAAAAAAAATGTTCAATCTGAATTTAGATTTGTCAAGAATAATTAGGGTCAGCTGGTTAAGTATAATTTTTTTTAATTTGCCATTCTTTCTTTGTCTCCCGTCATCATTTCATTTTTATGAAAACACATTCCTGTTTTTTAATCCCGCATTATCCAGGTCAACCCAAGTCGGATATTACCTCTCTGTACAGGTTGATATAAATTCTCATAAAATACTTTTCCGGCAGGGTATACAAAATACTCGAGGCCTTCATACTTAAAAAAACCTCGAAAATTTCTAAGCTGAAAATTGAAAAAGAACTCAACAGATGGGTGACTCACGACCAGGTTGCTACCTGTTTCATTAAAAAAATTTCCCAACATAGGAAAATAACTTTGTGTTTTAAAAGCAGGAAGATACCGGCTGTCGAAGCCGGTAAGGACTGACATGTTTTTTTTAAACCAATCCGATTGATAATAGACTATATTCTGAGCAAACCAGGGAGAATATCTCAACAAATTATTGTCCGTATTAAATTGAATGAAAACTCTGTGTCTGGTATGAAACTTTCCAATATCAAATGTTTTGTCTGCATATACTGTGGTGACGGATATAGCAGACTTTTCCTGCGAAGGTTTACGCAAAGAATCGAGATATATAGTATTGCTTAGAATGGATTGATCCAAACCTGCTTTGAATTTTATTGCCTGAATATAAAATGATCCACCCAATTGATTGGTCAATGGTTTTTCAAAATTAGGATTTGCATAGACAAGTTTGTTATAGCTATACAAAGTTTTGAATAACAATGGCACCGGAGACCGTTGAAAAATAGCATGTCCTTCCAGGGCTCCCAGTCTTTTACTTTGTATTGAAAGATCGCCCTTGAGGTAATATTCACCAAAATTTTCCAATAAGCCCCACTGTCCGAATCCGGTAAATTGGAATGCATTTCCAAGTATTTGCTCATACTTTCCGTGTAAAAAAAGAAGGTTGAGGTTTGATTTGTTATCGGATTGACTCAAAGCATGAAACTCATGCCGGAGCCCGGCCATCAGGTAGGATTTCTCTTTGATCGATCCCTCCAGTCTAAAATCATTTAGTATACCCTGAGTTTTAATTTTTACATCAATGGTATCTTTTGTGTAAAAACCGCGATAATAACGTGCAGAGTCTTCAGAAGCTACTTTATCAAAGTAGGAATACAGTTGACTGGAAGTGGAAATATAATGGGTAAATCCAAGTTTAGTGCCTCTCAGATTCAAATTAAATCCATTTTGGATGCTAAAAGCATTTTCTTTTTGTGTACTCCTTCCATCTATCAAATTTGAATTGATACTTTTGGGCTGAGCCCTGTATTCCGAAATTAAAAACAAAGAATCCACACCGATCATGCCCCCATTATCCTGAAGTTTAAAACCGTTGGTAAGATAGTTTATCACCAGGTCATAATTACCCCTGGGGCTATGATACCAAATATTAAAATTTCCCGTTCGGTCTTTGTTTATCTGTTCTGTGAACTCACCTGAATAATTCAATGAACGATAATACAGATTGAGATGCAATCCATTTTGAAAAGTCTTACTGAACCTGGATTCGAGCTGCAGATCAAGCTGACTAAAACTCTTTTGCGAAAAACGGAAGTAGGTAATGGCACGCTTGGATTCCAATAGCTCTGCCTCATCGTATCTTTGTCTGTACACATCCAATACATGTGATCCGATATCCAATCCCTGGTATTTGAAAAGTTTAAATAGGGCTGTCCTGTTGGGTGATCCGTTATTGCCAATGGTCAGATAAGGCACATCCTGCAACCTTACATCATCGTACTGATGAAATTGATTATGTAACGAAGTATCTGAAAAAAACCTGAACTTTTTAAGTTGAAAAGGAGAATATATTCGAATGGTATCAGGGGGAATATCTTCCAATTCTTCCTGTTCTATACTGTCCTGGCCCAATTGATTGGAGGTGGAAGGAAAATTGGTGCTGCCGGTGGGATTGGGAAAGCGTTGTTGCCCAATAGCCATTGAAAATGATAAAGTAAACAACAAAAAAAATATCCTTATCAAAGTAATTTGCAGAAATTTAAGAAAATAAGAAGGGGAATAACCTATAAAAATCTTTTCTAAGAGCTACTCTTTTTAAAGTGATATTATTTTCATATAAAACAAATCCTACTCTATAGTCTCCTATCCGATATCGAAAATAATTTCTATTTACTGCTAACCGTTTAATATTTGGAATACCATGCAGGTTTCTGGATGACTTCAATAAGTTAATCAAACTTTCAATTTCCTCAAGAATTTTTGAGTCGTTTATTTGCTCAAGATCTTTTAAAAATTTAGCATGGTAAACCAGTTCCATTACTTTCTTAGTTTTTTCAACACTTCATCCTCACTTGCCAGATCCATATCATCTTCATCTTCTTGCATCATAATGCCAAGTGCGAGATCTTCCAATTCATCCAGATTTAAATCAGCGTGCTTTACTCCAATTTTATTTAATAATTCATGAATAAAGGCAGATTCAGCTGGATCTTTTGGTTCAATTAAAATTCCTTCCATTGATTAAAATTACGGCTAATTTTTATAATGATCGTTTATGGAAATACTAATTTCTGTTTATTCCTTTACTTCGAGCAATACCGGATTAATACCCATACTGGAAAATCCTCCATCATGGAAAAGGTTTTGCATAGTCACCATTCGGGTAAGGTCAGAAAACAAGGTCACGCAATAATTGGCACAATCCAGTGCAGAAGCATTCCCAAGGGGAGACATTTTCTCTGCATAATCAAAAAACTCTTTAAATCCTTTTACACCACTTCCGGCAGTAGTATACGTTGGAGATTGGCTTATGGTATTAACTCTTATTTTTTTCTGAGCACCCAGGTGATATCCGAAACTTCTTCCTATAGATTCCAACAACGCTTTGGCATCGGCCATTTCATTATAATCGGGAAACACCCGCTGTGCAGCTATATAAGTAAGGCCGAGTATCGAACCCCAGTCCGCAATACAATCATTTTTAAGCGCTACCTGCATCATGCGATGAAACGACAAGGCAGAAATATCCATCGTTTTCATCATCCATTCATGATTCAGATCGGTATAATGTTTTCCTTTACGCACATTAATTGACATACCTATGGAATGCAATACAAAATCAACTTTACCACCCAAAGCATCTACCGAGCCCTGAAACAACTTTGTCAGATCTTCCATTGAAGTAGCGTCAGCAGGAATTACCTGGGCATTTAGTTTTTCTGCCAATTCATTTATTTTACCGAATCGCATGGCTACCGGAGCATTAGTAAGTGTAATGTGTGCACCTTCCTCCACTACACGCTCCGCTACTTTCCAGGCTATCGACTGCTCATCCAGTGCCCCAAAAATGATTCCTTTCTTTCCTTTTAATAACATGTTGATTTCAATTTAATTATTTATAATCTAGTATTTCATTTGCCAATTTTTAAACTAGCCTTCCGCTTTTACTCCCATATGCTCATTTGTCTATTCATTAATCAATCTCTATCAATTCCTTAGCATTTTTTACTGCAGCTGCACTCGGTGGATTACTACTGAGCATAGCTGCGATTGCCTGAATCCGGTCTGTTTTGTTTAGTTTTTTTACCTGTGCCAATGTACGATCCTGGCTATCATCTTTAAACACAAAATAATGTAGATCACCCTTACTGGCTATTTGCGGTGAATGCGTGATGCAGATCACCTGGTGATTCCTGGCCAAATCCTTTAATATCTGTCCCATCTTCAAAGCAACATCTCCTCCGATACCAATATCGATCTCATCAAAAATTAAAGTGGGCAATGGAATAGCTTTTGCAACCAACGATTTGGTTACCAAATTGAATCTGGCGAGTTCACCGCCGGATGCTATGTTTTTTATAGGTAAAAAAGCGCCTCCCTTATTGGTAGCCAGTAGAAATGCCATTTCATCTTTGCCGCTGAGGGTAAAATCATCTGATGGAAGCAATTCGATCTTTATCCTGGCTTGCTCCATATTCATCGGATGCAAAAGGGTATATATATTTTCTATAAACCCGGGTATTACTTTTTTCCTTCGCGATGAAAGTTCATTTGCCTGTTCCTCCAATACGATGGATTGCCTTTTAATATCTGCATCCAATTTGAATATCTCCTGTTCCAGGTCCGCGGATGAACTTAATTTTGAACCCAGGCTTTCTTTTAATTCAATTAATGCATCCAGGTCATCGAGCTTATGTTTGTGCATGAGTCGATAGAGCTTATTCAGCCTTTCTTCGATGATAAGCAATCGTCCCGGTTGTGCTTCCACCGAATCCTGTATGGAAACACATTCTTCAGCCAGATCCTCCAGCTCTATGATTACTGAATTAATTCTTTCGTGTACAGCGCGAAGCTTAGGCTGGAAATTGGAAACATGAAGTAATTTTTTATCCAGGTCCTTTAACACCGAGAGTATTGAATCTTCATTTTCCAATACAGCAGTATTAAAAAGCGCTGTCGATTCCTTTATTTCTGTCGCGTGAGATAATTCTTTTTGTTCTTGCTCCAAAGCATGCACTTCTCCCGGTTGAATGGCCGCTTCATCCAATTCATTGTATTGGAAACGAATGAATTCTTCTTCTAATTTTTGTTTTGTCAGCATATCGGCAAGCTCCTTTCTTCGCTGACTGTTTTGGGCATAGGATTTATATAAAGATTGGTATTCGGATAAAACTACTTTATTCCCCGCTAATGCATCTATCATTTTAAGTTGAGTAGACACATTATAGATGTCCAGCGTGTCAAACTGCTGGTGTATATCAATCAATGCATTGGCGATATTTTGTAATATGTCCAGGGTCACAGGACTGTCATTAATAAAAGCCCTCGATTTACCCTGTGGAGATATTTCTCTTCTGATGATCAGCTCCCGATCAAAATCCAGGTCGTGCTCGTTAAAAAATGGAACCAGCTCATCGTTTTCCAGTAAAAATTCAGCCTCTACTATACATTTTTCATTTGGGTTCCCAATAGATTTCAGATCAGCCCGTTGACCCAATACCAAATTCAACGCTCCTAATAATATTGACTTACCGGCTCCGGTTTCACCGGTGATTACAGTCAGATGTGGTGGAAATTCAAGTTCCACATCCTGAATGATCGCGTAATTCTGTATGCGTAGTTTCTTTATCAAACGGAACCTGTTTTTTAGATCGTGTAAAGGTAAGGATAAAGCGGGAAGCGCGTATATTCACATTCATTCAGCAATCAGGATAAAGAGAAAAGCAATTGACTACTGTATTCAAGATTTAATACACTGTATATCAACTGTTTATCCTCGATATTGCATTTTAATCCTAATTTTTCAATTCATTTTTTTTGGCCTCTCAGCAGGTGAAAAAGATTATGAATATCCAGTTTCTCCTGGTTTAAGATTTTTGGCCATGATATGGAATTTCAAATTTTTACTGCCTATTTGATAGGCATGTTCTTTTATGAACACAAAACCATGTTTTATATAATACCGAATAGCTCTGGTATTGGTTTGCAAAACCACCAGCCAGATCAAAGGACAATCACAGTCTTTTGCAAAAGAAAATATTTCCTTGATCATACTATTACCCAGGCCAAAATCCAAATACTCTTTAAGAACATAAATTTTCTGTAGTTGAATTTGCATTTTCTCCTGTCTGCCATTCAATGCTGAATTCCGTTTTAGTTTAAAGTATCCTGCCGGTTGTTGTTTAAAGAATATTATTCCATAAAAATTATCATCTTTTAGTAGACTATATTTAATCTTCAAAGGGTTAAATGTAGCATGCAGATACTGATTTAATTCTTCAGGTAAAAACAGATCTCCAAATGATTCTTTAAAGGTCTTTTGGCCTAAATAGGAAATAAGTTTAAAATCTTGCTGGGTGGCTTTTGTAATCTTAATCACGGTTACTGATAATTTATAAGAAGCAATCTCAGTAAATTAGTTTTACCAAACCACCCGTTTATTGCTCTTAACTAAAAAAACATTTCCTTAGTTTACAAACCTACAGTGCCCAGCGCTTTTTTAAGTGAGTCCATATTGACCTGCAATGCTGTATCATTGTCCATATCATTCAAAGCCTGATTAAAAGGTTCAGTTCTTAAAGGTCCATCGAATCCGATATCAAGCAAACCCTGCATAAAATCTTTCGTATTAATCACCCCAGTTGCCATCGGTAATTCCCGTTTGCCATCCTGTTGTTCCAATCGTGAGAAACCTGCACGTGCATCATTCAAATCCACATGTGAGACCTCCTCCGCTTTAAGAGTCAGTATATCTTCCAATTTGTCATCAGCACTGTACCAATGAAAAGTATCCAATACCATACCCACATTGCTCTCTCCTATCTGGGCAATTAATTCCCGGCATTCTTTCAATGTACTTATAAACGGATAGTGTGCCAAATTTAATAGTGTGCGCATACCCAGGTATTCAATTCCAAGTCTCACTCCATAGTCTTTCATCACTTTGGCACATTCACTTAGTCTGTAGGCCGTTTGTTTCATATTTTCACTGTAGGTAAGTTCCCTGGATGAAGATATGATCCAGGTATTAATCCGGGCAGCACCCAGTTTTTCCATTGTTTGACAAAACCGTCTTAGGTTTTTAAAGTCGTCATTAAATTTTGATTTTGATTGTCTCCATTCCACCGGAATGTTTACGGTATCCCAATCCAATTTGTTTTCTTTGACCTTAGTGACTATTTCATTTAGTTGTCCATCACCATATTTCATAGCCTCATTAATGTAGGGGCTCACCGCTTC
>CAYNIG010000242.1:0-7654 GCA_964396995.1 uncultured Saprospiraceae bacterium
ATGCCTGCAATCTGCTTTTTTCACCTGACAAACCCGGAATGGAAGAAAATTTCATCTCCGGCAAAGGTAAGAAATCAGGACCACGATCATGACGATATAGTCACTATCTTTGCGTGTAAAATGAGAGTAGCTATTTTCAGAAGAGGCCATTTTAATGCCGCTCATAGATTGTACAATCCGGCTTGGGATGATACTAAAAACAAGGAAATATTTGGCATATGTACAAATCCTAATTTTCATGGTCACAACTACGAAGTGGAGGTAAAAGTGGTGGGTGAGGTTGATCCGGATACCGGATTTGTGATCAATCTTTTTGATCTGAAGAAACTGATAGAAAATGAAATAGAAAACCGGTTTGACCATAAAAACCTCAACCTGGACTGCGAGGAGTTTAGAGATTTATTGCCTTCTGCTGAGAATGTCTGTTATGTGATATGGAAAATATTAAAATCTCACCTCGCTGAAAAATACGATCTAACTGTGCGATTGTTTGAAACTCCCAGAAATTATGTAGAATTCCCGGCTTAGGATATAAAACCAGGAAATAAATATCTATCTTTTTTTCAGGATGACTGTTTTTAATATTTCTTCCTGCAGATTAAAAAGCCTAACCATGTAAATGCCTGATGGAATGTCATCTATATAATATCTTTTGTTTTTGTAAGCATAGTATACTTTAGCTTTTTCGCCTGTGATATTATACAATTCTATTTTTCCAATCACCGTAGGTGAGTTGACCATAAAGTAGTCCTGTGTGGGATTGGGGTAAAGCTGTATTGCATCTTTATCATCGGATTTGATAGGGGTGGATTGATTAAACAGATACGTTGCATTTATTCTTGTTTCCGGCCTGGCGATTTGCTCAATAGTAAGGCTTACCTTGGCCGACCCACTGATGCCTCCGGGGTAAACATGAATGTCCATATTACTGGTTTCGCCTGGGGCCATGATCAAACGCATAGAATCAACCGTGGGGATATAACAGAAATTTTTATCACATACTGCACTGGACCATCCCTGAGTTATATTTTCGATTTTTCGTGTCCACTTTACGATAATGGTATCCTGAGAAGTATTCTTTAGGCTTGCCTTTGCAGCCACATCAAGATCCGTTGATTTTACAGTTACACTACTGGTGGCGGGACTAATAACCAATACTGTCTGACTACCAAGTCTGATGGAAAAAAGGAATAATATGCTAATAAATATTTGCTTCAATTGGTAATACGCTGATTACATATTACACAAAAATATAACGCCAATGTTAATTTTGCTCATTTCTTATGTTAAATCTTATATTTTTATTTATTATATGCATTATTTAACAAAGTTTAAATTGATTTATCCACAGGTTACAATTCAAATCTGGAAACAAACTAAAAAGCCGGAACCAATTGCCCCGGCTTTATGAAAAACACTAAACGCTATGAAATCAGATTAGGCTATCTCAATAGTTTTTACGGCAGGTATTACTTCTGCTTTCTTGGGTATGAAAACTTTCAGAATACCTTGATCGTAAGATGCTTCAATAGCATCGGCTTCTATCGTTTCAGGAAGGTAAAAACTTCTCTTGAAAGAAGTAAGAGAAAATTCTTTCTGCCATACCTTGTCACCTTCCTTCTGTTCGGTTTCGGATTTTTTCTCAGCAGTGATAGTAAGCTGTTTTTTGTTTAATTCAATTTTAAAATCATCTTTGTTTAAGCCGGGGCTTACTACATCTACATAAAAACCATTCTCCTTTTCAGTGATGTTTACTGATGGGGTAGAAGCAAAATCAGTGTCAAACCAATTGTTCCATCGTGTGGTGTAAAACGGATTATAATTAACTAGTCTCATGTTTATATTTAGTTTTAAAGGTTAAAAATTTTTTTCAATACAAATTCGTACGTGAAACCTTAGTCCATTGTACCCAGTACATGGATTTAGGCATAGGGTACATTAATTTACATTTATCGTTTTGGATTCAGTCTGAGTTGTTACTTTTTTAGGTAATGTAATAGTCAGGATACCAGCTTCATAAGCGGCAGTGATGCCATCCCTGTTCACATCATCACTCATCTTAAATTGGCGATTGAATTTGTGATAGGTAAATTCGTTTTTATGCTTTTTTGCATCGACCTCTGGTCTGGTTTTGTCCACTTCCACTTTCAAAATGTTTTGATCAATAGATAATTTAAAGTCTGTCTTTACTAATCCAGGCGCAGCCAGGTGGATTTGAAACTTATCATTATACTCTAAAATATTCGCCAAAGGACGAGTCCATGACCATCCAAAATCTTTGGTGTTTTCAGTATTGATGGATTTTATAAAATCGTCCACAGCCTGTTCAATTTCCGGGTTCCAAAAGGGGAATTTAAAATGCTTATTCATTGTATTTATTTTTTAATTGTTTGACAGGTATTGATCAAACGGTGGACCAATGCAAAAAACAGGACATAATGACACTATTTTGATTTTTATTATGTCAAAATGGCATAATTGCCTTGTAAATTTGTCATTCATTTAAGATTTCAAGGCACTGAAAGGGTAAATAAAGCTAACCACTCAAAAAAGAAGAGGATTCTTAATGGAATGGCCTCAAATCATAGAATATAGAAACTAAATGCAGGTCGGTTTCCTCTGAATGGCCAAACTCACCCTTTAAGGGTTAAGATTTTTTTTCCTATATTTCTACCATGTCGAATTTCATATCAATCCATAAGCTATTTTCTATTTGTATCATTGGATTAATTATTTTCCAGGTCAGAGCCCAGAGTCCTAAACCAATAGTACTTACTCATGTCCATATTTTTGATGGTAAGCAAAATAAAATATTTCAAAACTCTTCAGTCTATATTAAAGGTGGAAAGATATTTCAGGTTGATATTTCGTCGGCCAATATCCTTCCCGGTTATGAAATTATTGATGGAGCCGGAAATTACCTGGTGCCCGGTCTTATTGATGCTCACACTCATCTGGACAATATTGCCGCGGCGAAACGGGCATTGGAAACAGGAGTCACCACCGTACGCACAGCCGGTGTTGCAGCCTATCAGGATGTTGCATTGGCCAATATGGTAATCAAAGGAATTTTAGCCGGTCCAGACATCATTCCTGCAGGGGTTTACATCACACCTCAATTGGGTGAAACGATATTAGCTGATATCCGATTGGATACGATGTACACAGGTGTAAATACACAGGAGAGATTGCGACAAGTAGTAAGAATCAATATCGATCGTGGAGCCAAAGTAATAAAAACAAGAGGTACTGAACGAGCAGGCACAGCAGAGACTGATCCAAGACAGCAAGTTTATAATTTCAAAGAATTAAAAGCCATTGTAGATGAAGCTGCATTATACAATATACCTGTCATGGTCCACGCGCACGGTGATGAAGGTGCCAGAGCATCGGTGCTGGCAGGTGCAAAAAGTATAGAACACGGTACCTTTCTCACCGACTCTACTTTATCTCTCATGAAAAAAATGGGCACTTATTTGGTTCCTACTTTTATTACATTAGAAGATTTATTACAACCCGGTGGTGATTATTACGGACCCGTACTTGAGTTAAGGGGAAGATTTATGATGCCTCAGGCGGAAAAAGTATTTCGCAAAGCATTATCGTTAGGAATACCGATTGTGACTGGCGCCGATAATAATTATACTCCCAATACTACCAGCAGAATTTCACTGGAATGCCAGCATTTTGTACGTATGGGTATGACTCCTTTCCAAGCCATTCAATCCGCGACCTTCACTGCAGCCAAATTATTAGGTATAGAAAATAAAACCGGCACTATTGAAGCAGGCAAAGAAGCGGATCTATTATTAGTACCGGGAAATCCCTTGGAAGAAATTCGATACTTACAAGATGCCTTGATGGTGATCTCCAATGGGCAGATCGCATTGAAAAGGATTCCATTTGGGAAAGAATAGAATAGGCGTATTAGCTCGTCCGTCGCTTTTGATTTTTTCGCACGGCTGGTGACAAAATTGTAAGGCGGGTTTCAAATACCAACCTTCACGCCTTCCAGTCCTTTTAGAAAATCAGGATCCACATCACACCCGATTCCCACTGCATCATTCAATTTTACTTCACCCCCAGGGTGATATGTTATACCACCTTGAATGGGGTTCACTGACATCATCAGCGGACTATCCATATCAAAATAATGAATGATATCGTGTGCCAAAGCAAAATGGGCTAATGCGGTGATCCCCAGTACCGACTCATTAAAGCATCCGACCTGGCAATTAATCTTTGCTTCGTCAGCCAGTACTGCTATTTTAGTTGCTTCCAATATTCCACCGGATTTACCCAGTTTGATATTGAACTCGTGACAACAATTTTGTGCCAGAAGTAAGGCAGCATCATTGAAGTCATTTAATGATTCATCAGCCATGATATTTATCCCCGTATGATCCTTTACTTTTTTCATACCTGCATAATCTTTGCGGTGCACCGGCTGTTCGCAATGTTCCACATCGTATTTTTCAATGGTTTGAAGCACCTGGATGGCATCGGGTACAGACCAACCCTGATTAGCATCTATGCGCAAAGGAATATCCGGCCCCAGTGCTTCTCTTAATTTTTTGATTCGTATTATATCACCCTCTGCATTTTTACCCAATTTTACTTTTATATGATCGAACCCCTCACTGATAAATCGCAGTGCTTGAGCCACCATTTTTTCCGGAGTATCGATACTCAGGGTCTGATCTGTTATCATTTTTTTATTTTTTGTTCCTCCCAGATATTGATACAAAGGGATTTTATTGGTTTTAGCCGCGATATCGTACAGCGCCATATCAAAGGCACTTTTAAGTGATAAGTTACCATACAATGCTTTGTGCAGGTCTGACATACGCATTTCCATATCCATCGGATTTTTACCGATCCACTCTCGGGCCAATAGGGGAGCTAAGGCCATCTGAGCAGATTGCACTTCACCATTAATAGTGCGGAAAGGGCTGCTTTCACCCCAGCCGGTGATTCCACGCTCATCTGTATTTATCCTAATTAATAAATTATGTGCATGGGTAATGGTTTCTAACGAAATAATAAAAGGTTCAATGAGTGGAATGGAAAATGGAAATATTTCTATGGAGGTTATTTGCATAGGTTAAAGGTAGGGAGAAATTGATTTGGGTATGATAGTAGTATATTGTAATGTTTCTCTTACTTCTACCCGGACCATTACATCACATTCTATTTTGAGTTCATTTACCATTTAGTGAGGGAATTGATACAAATGCTGATTTCGTTAAGCTATAAATCAATGGAATCGCTTGTTGACTAAATTACTAAAAACAAAAAGCTCCTGCTGGGGGCAGAAGCTTATTCAGGTTGGTTTTGCATACTCTCGTCTTGGGGGGAGTATACCTTATGTATTTTTTATTTCCTTCCAGGTGTTCTTATAATTATTACTTTATTTGTGTGCAGCCCAATTTTTTAGGTTTCACAATTTGACAAGTTTTTATATTATCTCACTCGCAGAGATTGGCCTATTTTGATTTGGTCCTGGCTAAGTTGGTTTAGTTCTTTGATAGCGGCTACCGTAGTATTAAACTTGCGCGCTATGCTGAATAATGTATCTTTTTCCAGTACAGTATAAGTTGATGGTTCGGTTGATTCTTCTTTATTTTCTTTGGTATTAAAAGTTTGTTCAAGCGGTGTGCGCACAGTCTTCAGGTTATTTTCATTGCTTTCAATAGGTACAACAGGGGCAGGTGTTTCGGGAGTGACGGTTGCGTTTATGGTTACGGTTTGATTTTGTTCAGTAAAGGTGCTTGATATTGGTGGTGCATATTTTGATTTTCGGCTAAGATAGATTTTGGAGCCAACTGCTGGCTGACTCCCTTTCTCTATCCTGTTTCTTCGATATAAATATTTTGATTGTATTCCATAGGTTTGGGAGATGGATTCAATAGTTTCGCCCTGTCGTACCAGATGATAAGTAACTTTTTCAGATGATTTTTTCTTTTTCTTTTCAAGAAATACATACATCGGAGTAGTGATAGGCGCATTTTTATTTTCCAATGCTTCATTGTATTTCATGATCAGATCAAGGGGTACGTTAAAATCAATAGCAATTTCTGCGGGGCTGGCCATATAATCCACATACACACTCTTCAATCCGTTTACTTTGGTGAATGGTGACTTGTATTTGTCCATAAAAAATCCCGGAGGCGCATCAGGAGTACGATAAGTACTTTTACTATCGTATAAAAAGAGTTTGTAATTCTCTATAATATTTACCAATCGCCTGGCGTATAAAGGATGAGTGGCATAACCTGCTTTTTGCAGACCTTCAGCCCAACCTTTGTAATCATCACGAGGCAACAAAAACAAGGATGCATACCTATTGGTAGTCCTGCCTTCTCCTGTAATAAAACTGCTGTGGGCAATAAAACTTTCGGAGGGATCAGCATACACCCTAAAACAAGATTGAATATGATTGCCATTGCGATCGTAATCATCGTCCTTGATGTAATAGGTTTCACCGGTCCATTTATCACCGCATTTGATGCCAAAGTGATTATTGGCTTTGGTAGCCAGGGTAGATGCCCCTGCCTGTGATTCGAGAATGGCCTGAGCTAGTTTGATACTCGCTGGTATTTGGGTACGTTGCATCTCTTGAATGGCCAATTGCTTATACTGTTCAATATAATTAATCATACGGCCATTTTCTTCAGTAAACGCTGGTAAGGCATTTGTAAACATAAGTAGGATCAATACGGCTTTTGTCAATCTCAGATTCATCATTAAACTAATTTTCTAGGTTTGTAGATAAAATTTCATATCAGAAATTATTTAGTTGGTCTAAGGCCAACTTTGTGCCAATGTCTGTTAACTGGTAGATAATAGATATTAAATAAAATTCTAATGTATTGATTATCTGTATTTTGTGATAAAGTTAAAACATATTAAAATAATTGTTAATATGATGTAAATGGATTCAATACTCTCTCTTAGAAAAAAAGGGTGACTGAACCAGGTATTACTTATTGAAAAGGTATATTCACCTCTTTTTATCCATTAAGTATTACTAATAAAAATCAGAACCCATTCAAAGTGTGAAACTATTCGGAGTTAGTTATACCTCCTCATTCCCAGTTTATCGTTTTAAAACTTTACAAATTGGATTTTAATAAAGCATGTGGTATGTGCTTTATCGGTTGGAAAATAAACCGAAGTTTCTAAAATCAGGATTTACCGTTTCCCACATTAACCACCACTGAATTACTCTGACCTGGAGTGAGAATCAAAGACTGTATCTGCTCCAAACTCAGATGAGGAAATTTTCGCATCACATCCTGCAAGCTCTCACCTCTTCTCAGTCTATAATGATCAGGGATATCCAGATTCAATGGACTGTTTTGTTTGATTTCAGTGGTTTTGATAAAATCAGGCAATGCTTTTGCTGCATTGGAATGTATTGGCAGAGAATTTACCGGAAGCCTGGTAGTATTTATTCTATTTCTTTTTATAAATTTTCGGGTAGTGTTGTTGGCAGTAACAGAGATCCTATTTTCATTTTTTATATAATGTATTTCCAATGGTTTGGACGGATCTATTTCATCCGAACTCATCCTGTTCCAATGGCGGATATTGTATTTATCTATATTAAACATATCTGCGATGTCCTGTAACTTTTCATTTGCCTGGGCAT
>CAYNIG010000243.1:0-7648 GCA_964396995.1 uncultured Saprospiraceae bacterium
TTTTCATTTACACTTTTATTGATTTGCCAACATCCTTCCTACCATCCAATATCTCCACTTTTTAGAGCTATCAATACTGTCTACTGTTTTTTTTAATATCTTTTCTTTTATCAAATAGGAGATTGAATCATTAATTTGATCGTTAATCAATGGTGATTTTAACCAGGTCGCTTCAGGTGTTGCATATCCGATTTTATCTTTTCTGGATAATATCTGTGGCGGAACAATATTTTTAAAAGTTTCTCTTAAAATATATTTTGTCCAACCATGATGAATCTTATAATCAACAGGCAAAGTAAAAACGAATTCTACCAGTTTATGATATAAAAATGGCAGTCGCACTTCCCGACTGTGAGCCATAGAATTTCTATCGGAATACCTTAACAATACCTCCAATGCCCCATCTGCTGTATGTCTGAGGAGATTTGAATTTAAATCAGGCTTGGATTGCACCTGGTTGGCAAACGAATGGGGACTATATGAATTATAAAAATCACTAGTGAGATCAGTATCCAACTTGCGCTTCATTGACTTTCCCCTGTTTTTTATAGCTGCAAAATCATGTAAATAAGCACTAAAATAAAAATCTGCATTTCTTTTGTAATCAGTGCCATACAATTCCTTGTACCCTTTCAGTTCACTTCGATATTTTTGTTTGTCAGTAAGTAATAATTCCTGAAAAAAAGATTTAAAATAAAATCTATATCCGGCAAATACCTCATCAGCACCCTGGCCATCAAGCAAGACCGTAATTCCATCCTGTTTAGCTTTCTCCATCACTTTATATTGGGCATAAATACTGGATGTCCCTATGGGTTCATCCTGATGAAATAATAATTTTTCAAACTCTTTTATCATTTCCCCTTCATCCGGCATTACATAATGAGGCTTAGCATTTACATGTGAGTTTACAATATCGATATACTTTTTTTCATCCAATTCAAACCCAGGAAAAATGGCCGAAAACGTATGCTGATCAAAATTTTGCTTCGATTTGGCAAGATAATTCATCAGGCATACCACAATGGAGCTGTCAATCCCGCCTGACAGACTGCTTCCGACAGGTACATCCGACCTCAATCTCCTTTCCGTGGACTCTTTCAGTAAATCAAATAATGTAACGGAGCATTCATCGAAAGACATCGAAGTACGTTCGATTGGCACATACTTTAATTGCCAGTAAGAATAATTAGATAGATTTAAACTGGTATCTACAATCAAAAAATGTCCCGGCTCCAATTTAAAAATCTGATCATAAAAAGTTTCTGACTTATCCAACGGATTGAATAAATCATTGGATTCCATGTACCCAAAACACATCGGTAGATTTATGTCCAATTTTTGATCATCCTTTTTCAAGGCTTTTATTTCAGAGGCAAATTCAAAACTTTTTCCTTTATTAAAACGGTAAAAAAAAGGTTTTTCTCCAAATCGGTCTCTGGCGCAAAATAAATGATTCGTCTCTTTATCCCAAATAGCAAAAGCAAACATACCATCTACTTTTTCAAGACATTTTTCTTTTACATCGTGGTACAGGCACAATAATACTTCTGTGTCAGAACCCGACTTAAAACTATACCCTTTTTGCTGAAGCTCTTTTTTTAATTCAATATAATTGTAAATCTCTCCATTAAAAATCAAAACATACCTGTCCACATAAAACATGGGCTGATTGCCACCACTGGAAAGGTCTATAATGGAAAGCCGTCTATGCCCCAAGGCTAGGCGCTGATCATCAGAGTACCAATGACCTTCACCATCGGGACCTCTATGAGCAATGCTATTAGTCATTCTTACTATCTGACTTTTGTCACTGATTGCATATTTTGAGTATATCCCAGCTATTCCACACATATTATTATTTTTTTGCTACTACAACCCAAACTCCCTAAACCATAATTCCATATTCACTATCTTCCACAATTCATTTTTCCCAAAATCATTTGTCTTTAACCTTTTCAGGACATTGGTGCTGTCCCATAAGCCCCTTTCTTTAAATCCTGTTGAATGCAAGAGATCAGCGATGTCACTTTTCAGTATTCCATTTGTCCATTCATCAGTAGGAGTCAGGAAGCCCGTTTTATCTTTTCTCCATTGCACAGGCTCAGGCAATTTGCCTTGCATTGTTTTTCTCAATATCCATTTTGACCAGCCCTTCCTGATTTTATCTTCTTCAGGAAAGGAAAAAGCCAATTCTACCAGTCTGTGATCGAGGAATGGTACCCTGCTCTCGATGGAATTTGCCATACTGTTGCGGTCTTCCCAGGAGAGCATGTGGGGCATCATTGTTTTTAGCAAGGTATGCTTTAATATATCATTCAGATCGTAGGGTTTTTGGTGTAGCAACGGATCTTGTTCAAAATAGCCCGGCGATTCCTTCAGTAAATAAATCTCATCTGTAGTATATTTTTTACGTTCCAGTTTTTGCAAATAAGAAAATGGAAAAAGAGTAGCTAATGATTCAGCCTGATATTTTAAAGCGCTCTTCAGACCCTGGGTAGAGGCGAATCCTCTTAAAGACTGCCACCACTTACCTAACTTGCCGTCTTTCCATAGATGAGCCAGCATGTATTTGTAATAATATGGGTAGCCGGCCAGGACTTCATCTCCTCCCTGGCCATTCAGCAATACCTTTATCTTCGCTTTGAACACATTTTTATAATTGTAAAAAGCACTGATGGGACTGGCTCCGGTGCTGGGCATATCCTGTAAATACACCCATTTGCTGATTTCAGCTAAACTAATCTGATTGTCCTGCGTATAATAGGTTGGCTGGAAATTACCCTTTTTCAATACTTCATAAATATATGGTCGCTCATCGTATTTTTTATCCTGCTCATAGTATACTGAAAAAGTCTGAATAGGTAAGTCTGTCATACGAGATGCAGTAACTGCAATGGACGAAGAATCAAGCCCCCCACTTAAGGCTATGCCCAGGGGTACATCTGCCCGCATACGCAACCTTACTGCATCCGTAAACATGGCATTAAAAGCTTCTAACCGGTCTGGTTCATTGAGCCTGGTCGGTGAATATTCAAGTTTCCAATACGGGTATTCTCTCAAAATCCCATTATCATCTATTTCGATACTATGACCTGGCTTTACCAACTTAATGGCTTCAAAAAAACTATGTTCGTTGGTACGGACTTGATTGTAGCATAAAAAATCTTTGACAGACTTCAGATCGGGTGATTTATGATAAAACCCTGACCTTATGATTTGTTTCTCCTCAGATGCCCAGATAAAATGGTCCTGATTATACCAATAAGCTATTGGTTTGACCCCGAATCGGTCACGGACCAGTATAAGCTTTTTTTGCTCCTGGTCCCAAAGGGCAATAGCAAACATACCCACAAATTTTGAAAATGCCTTTCTGCCCCACTCCATCCAGGCAGCCAGAATGACTTCGGTATCCGATGCTGATTGAAATTGATGACCCAGTGCTGTCAATTCAGCTTTGATTTCAATATAATTATATATCTCACCATTATAGGTGATCCAGTACTTTCCATCCTGATATGACATGGGTTGATGGCCCTTGATGCTAAGGTCTATAATGGCCAATCGTCTAAATCCCATCCAGATGTCGGCAGGTTTACTATTTTGCTCTAATACCGGAATGCCCAACTGAGACCGGAAAGGAGAATCAACGGCGGCATAATGTATACATCGGGAATTGATTTTATTTACACTTAAGAATCCTCCATCATCCGGACCTCTATACCATATTTCCTGCATCATATCGAGAATATGACTCGCAGGTACCTGAGATTTAAAAGAATAAATACCACCTATGCCGCACATGAAATATAGTAGAATTCTGTGAGGGCAAAGATAGGTGAATAAGGGTAAATAAATGAGGGTATAGTGATCAGTCTCATAGCTTTAGCGAGGTAGGATGCGCCATAGTTGAGCTTGAGGATGATTCAGTAATGTGGTTTGAAAAAACCAGTCTCGCAATATTTTTTAACACACTGCGAGCCATCCACTAGCCATCCTCGTAGCGAGTCTACCTCGCTAAGGTGAAAGGTAACCTCGCTGATTTAAAACCATCACCGGGAAAAGCGATGTTGCCTCATCGCTTTGGAGAGGTAGGACTCGCCACAAGTTAGCTTGAGGGTGTATTAGCAATCCGGTTTGAGTAAGCAAGTCTCGCAATAAGTATCATTCTGCCAAACTATCCTTTAGCCAACCTCGTAGCGAGTCTACCTCGCTAAGGCAAAAGGTAACCTCGCTGATTTCAATGGCGAGGTGCCTCATCGCTTTGGAGAGGTAGGACTCGCCACAGGTTAGCTGGAGGATGATCCTGCAATCCGGTTTGAGTACGGCAGTCTCGCAATATTTTTTAATACACTGCTGAGACATCCTTTATCCAACCTCGTAGCGAGTCTACCTCGCTAAGGCGAAAGGTAACCTTGCTGATTTAATCGGCAAGGTTACCTCATGGCCTTGAGTTTAAGGGTGATTTACAAAATAAAGCTGGAAGAATTGAATGTATAAATAAAAATGATGGTGCCTTAGCACGAATATTAAATATTTTGATCTAGACCTATCCAAGACAAAATATCCTAACTATTTTACTATTATTCATTGGCCACATTCAACACTAAATTTAACCTATTTTTGTCCAACTTTAATGCATCAAAAGAAACAAGTCCTCATCATTGTCTACTACTGGCCCCCTGCAGGGGGATCCGGTGTGCAACGTTGGGTCTACTTTACTAAATATTTACGTGACTTTGGTTGGGAACCTATAATTTATACCGTACAAAACCCGGAAGCTCCGTATCAGGATGATTCATTAAAAAGTGAAATACCCAACGGCATACAAATAATCAAAGAAGATATTTGGGAACCATTTGGTGCTTACCGGAAATTAGCAGGCATAAAAGAAGGGCAAAAAATAAAATCCGGAGTGATCGCGCAGGAAAAAAAAAGTATAAAGAGATACCTGATTAAATGGATCAGGGCTAATCTTTTTATTCCCGATCCGAGAATAAACTGGATATCTAAAGGCATAAAAACGTTATCTGCTTATTTGTCTGCAAACAAGATAGACCTCATTATTACTTCGGGGCCACCTCATTCAGCTCATTTAATTGGTAAGAAACTGCATAAAAAAACTGCTATTCCCTGGATAGCTGATTTCAGAGATCCCTGGACCCAGGTATTTAATTGGAATTTATTGCCACGCACTGCGATAGTGGAAAAAATCCATAAATCGCTAGAGCTCAGTGTGCTCAAAACCTGCGATGGCCTGATTACAGTAAGTCATCATTGTATGAATGATTTGCGAAAAATCTTTCCTGTCAAAACCTATAAAATTATAACCAATGGATTTGATGATATCGCCCCTATTGCATTATCATCACAAGGAAAAAATGAAATTGTAATGCTTTACACCGGAGTACTGTCAGCTGATAGGAATCCTTTGCCGCTCTGGAAATCATTGGCCACCTATTTACATAACCATTCCACCGTTGCCAATAAATTTAAATTGAAATTTTACGGCGATATAGATAATGCAATTTGTAAGTCCATTGATGAAACAGGATTAGGAAAATATACTTCATTCCACCAACCTGTAAAGCACGAAGAGATCATTAAGATAATGCAATTATCCGATATTTTATTACTCATAGGTGTACCCAATGAAGCAGGAGTTGTTACCGGAAAAATATTTGAATATATATCCACAGGAAAACCCATACTGGCCGTAAGTCCTGAGCAATCCGACATTGAACAAATATTGAATGAAACCGAGACGGGAATAAATATCCCATTTGAAGAAATTGCAAATTTCGATAAAACTATGACTGATTTGATTTTTAAGTCAACTGTACCAAAGAATTCTCAAGACTTGTATCAAAGGATATCAAAATTTCATAGAAAAAATCTTACAGAAGAATTAGCTTCTTTTATGAATAAAATTATTTCAGCCAGGGATTAGGAGCCAGTTTCTTTTTAATCAGTACCACCATATTCCTGAAGGATATAATATAATAAATAAAATAGAGAAGGTTAGCAATCGCAAATCCATAGCTTGCACCGATCCACCCGAATTCTTTAATGCATATAAAGTGAGTCACCCACATCGTGGCTGCATATAATAATTCGACAATCAAAGCGGTTTTAAGCATAGCTTTTGAAATGGCCAAAAAACTAAAAAGCATTGCTCCGGCTTTAAAAAACAAACCCAGCATTTGAAATAAAAACAAATCACGCATAGGCACAAATTCATCATCCAATAAAATTTTTATGATCAGATCTTTGCAAAGCCATACTCCAAAAACCAATACAAACGAGAGTGGCAGAATGCGTTTGAATGCTTTAAGCATTTCGGTGACCAGCGAGTCAGGTGCAATGAGGCTTGAAAGTTTAGGGATATAATAAACTACAACAGTAGAAAATAAAATACTATTCATCCGATCAGTGAGGCTATTCATGGCAGACCAGCATCCTGCTTCCACAGATGAAGACAAACTATTGATCTGACCTCTGATACTTATTAAAACCAATGAGGTGAAAAAAGTGGTCACACTGGCTATTAAGCCATATTTAAGCAATTGCCATGCTATGGGCCGGTCTATCTTAATTCTGATTGAAGACCAGTCTACCTGTTTGGAATGGATGATAAAAAAACTACCGATTAGTGTAACCAGTATCCCTGTCAATACATTTACGATCATCGCTCCTTTAATCCCTATGAAATGAATTAAAATCAGGATCGTAGCCAGGTGAACTATTCCGGTGATCAAATTGACGGCAGACAATATTTTTATTTGTCCTGTACCATTTAAATATCCTAAAATAAGGTTTTGTAATGCAAAAAAGAAAACAGAAATGCCATAAAAAACAAAAGTGTCCTGGTAGGTACTTGTACCAAATTTATTTATCGATAAAAAATTGGAAAAGAAAATAGAAAAAATACCTACCAATACAGATCCTGATAAGATCATTGAAAATGCCGTATTCAGGACCTTATAAAGCATTTCTTTATCCTGCTGATATTCAGATACATATTTTACTATGCCCGATGCGATAGATAAAAAAGTAAAGGTTCCCAATACTCCTAAAATATTATTATAATCCCCAATAATGGCAGATCCTGATGGTCCAAATTTGACCGCAGTGACTTTGGTGATAATCAAACCGTACACCTGAAACAAAAGCGTATAACTAAAGGTATAAATACTGCTTTTGTAAAAATTCATGTAGGGTTGTAGACTAGATTGATTTTCCTTTGGAATATCGGTACCCAACCAATCCCAATCCTATTAAAATCGAAAGCGAAGTAAATAAAGATATGAACTCACTTTGATAATAAATACTTGGCCTGAATTCAAATATAATGGTATGCTTGCCGGAAGGTATCTTTAATCCCCTCAATGCATAATTGACTCTGATGTGATCTACTGACTGACCATCGATGCTTACTTTCCACCCTTTGTTTGGTCCATACCATATTTCAGAAAATACAGCGAGTTGGTCAGCGTTGGATTCGGATTGGTAAGTTAGTTTATTAGGGGCATAGGCAGTAAGCGAAATAGTTCCTTGACCGTTTGGAGCAAGCGTGCCCAGGTTATTTTTAAATTCACTGTGCACTATGGCAGTAGTTTTCAATGAAGTATTTTGAATTGAATTGATT
>CAYNIG010000244.1:0-7612 GCA_964396995.1 uncultured Saprospiraceae bacterium
AGTTTAGTATTTTGATTTACCTAAAAAAGATCAGGCAGATCCATTCACTTTAGAATGATCTGCCTGCTTGAATTGACTAAAGAAAACTTCAACTCGATTTGTATGATATGAAAGACTTATCTATAAAATTTATTTGATGATCCACATTTTAGCATTTATATCATCATTGCCGCCAAATTGATTTGCCAATGCTGCCTCATAACTTGTTTTATTTGCTGTGCGTTCAGCAACAGGATATTGAAATCTCATAGGAATACTTCCACCGTTGCCTGTCCCGATGCCGGTAGTAAATTTTGGTACTCCTGTCCTTCGCCAATTAAAATAGGCTTCGAATCCTGAATGCATAAACATACCCAGGTATTTTTGCTGAAGTATCTGATTTAAACCATCCGCTCCATCTTTGTATTTCACCGTTGTCTGATTGAGATACGCATTTAATACGGTCGCGTCGGTAATGCCGTATATACTCATAGACGCTTTTATTCCATTGGCATACCATGCTCCGGCATCACCGTTTGCCCAGCCCAAATTTATTCCTTCAGCAATATTAAAGGCCATTTCGACATATCCAATTTGCACCCCGTTTTCTGGCCCGCCAAATGATCCATAATATCTTTTTTGATTGATTGCAGAATATTCTCCTTTATTCATTTTAAAGGTCATATCATCAAGACTTTCGCCTGCATCTGCCCCAACATAAGCATCAAAATCGGTTGGTTTTTTGCCTGCTGCAATCAACGCTTCTGCCGGGTCAGCTACCACAAATGTCCTGGGGTCTTTTAATTCCACTAATTTATTTAAATGAGTAGCAGATAGATTATACCTTCTTTTATCAAAACCTTCATTACCGGGATTCAATGGATAATTATTGATGCCGCTTACGTATTTATAAGCCAGGTCTTCATTAACTCCGGCAAGAATCGGAAATTTAGCTGGGTTATTTAAAATCTCTGCAAATCTTTCTTTTATCTTCAGATCAGATTCGTTTACTTTTTTACTCAATTGAATTAATACTCTGAGTTTAAAAGCATTGATTACTTTTTGCCAGTTGGCGGCATTGCCTCCCAAATAGACATCGCCATCAATCTGTTTTTCTCCTCTTTGAATAGACGCTGCCATTTCGGTATTGGCTTCATCCAATAAATTTAAAATCTGAACAAATACTTGTTTTTGAGCATCGTATTTAGGAGAAGTAAGCTCAGCTCCTTTCAGTGCTTCCGAAAAAGGAATATCACCAAATCTCATAGTCATTCTGTATCCAAAATAAGCTTTGAGGAATTTATTCATGGCTGAATATACATTTACCGGATTTGCCCCTGTCTTGGCATTTTCCTCTACCATTTTTTGAGTATTTTTGAGCGAATAAAAATCGAACCCAAAATTGGTAGTCCAATTGTATTCCTGGTTACCATAATAATTATAGTTACACAACCAATACTGATTCCATCGGTGAGTCAGACTCCAGGGAGATTCGTACAAATCAAGCAAAGCTCCGTTTAAAATTAAGGCTGCAGGAGCCGCAGTAGGTCTGTTTGGATCATTATTCAACTCTTGAAAATTGTCTGTTGTACAAGAGGCTATAGTGAATAGAATAATCAACAGGGAAGGAAATTTTATGTTTTTCATGATAAATGTCATTTTTTTGATTGGTCTTGAAGAAATTAAAATTTAAAATTCACGTTTACACCATATCTTCTGGTAGTAGGAGATTGCAGGCTGGAGGAACTATTACCGGCTGCAAACTGATCTACATCCACATCGCTGTTTTTTGCATGAGAGAAATACAATAAGTTTCTACCAATAAAGGAGATCGTTGCGGATTGAAAGAATTTACCTGCAAACAAAGAGGTAGGTACATTGTAGGTCAGGGAAGCCTCTCTTACTTTAGCAAAGGTCCGGCTGATTAAATTAGCTTCATCTGTAGCGTACCACCGACTGATGTAATCTTGCAAGAAAGTTGCTGTTGCATTTGGTTTAAATTGAAGTTCATTATAATTAGTAATAACACCGTTCACATCCGTTTTGATGGTACCACCGCTTAATTGAACTCCTTCACCCACCCATGATTTTATACCTTTATAATCCTGATATCTGGCTTCACCCATTTTACCTTGAATGGTTTCAATATTTCTGCCCCCTCTGAAAGTCTGTCTTTGAATATAATTTGAAATCACTCCCCCTACTCTACCATCCACTTGCACATTTAATGCAAATGACTTGACTTTGAATGTATTGTTCAGACCCCATGCCCAATCAGGATTGATATTTCCCATAAACTGAGGAACCGGATTTACCAAAGGTCTTCCTCCACCATCATTTATTATCTGACCATCTTCCGTTCTATATACTTTGGTTGAATAAAATTTATCTATCCGGTCACCTACTTCAATAAATCGGTTGAGCACAGTCACCCCCGGGTAAATATCCGTCAACACTTCTTTGTAAGTAGACCAATTGGCCAACACATTCCATTCAAATGATTTATTCTTTATAGGCGATCCACTCAATGTAATTTCAAGTCCATCTTTCTTTGTCTTTATACCATTTTGAATCAAACTATTGTATCCAGTTGCTTCTGATATCGGTAAATTAAAAATTCCTGGTCCATTGATACTATTAAAATAAGTAAAGTCAAGTCCTAGCCTGTTCTGAAAAAATCGTATGTCAGTACCTGCCTCCCAGGATGAACTAAAGCTTGGCTGCAAATCAGGGTTAGCAATAAAATTGGAATACGAAGCTGATGGTTGACTATTGTATCTGTTGGAAATGGAATAGGCTGCACTTTTACTGAAATCCGGACCTCCATATGGAGAATTGTAATCAATACCATACCCAGTGACATCTGCTCCTGCCGCACGGTCTGCAGGGCCTATCAACGTACTGGTCAAACCACTACCCACTCTTGCGAATGAACCTCTTAATTTTACATAAGGTAAAAACTCAGGCATTTGTAATGCTTCGCTCAACACAAAACTCAGGGATGCAGATGGATAAAAGAACGAATTGTTTGCAGCAGGCAAAGTGGAGTTTTTGTCTATTCTGCCGGTAAGCGAAAGATTTACAATATTTTTATATCCCAGGTCGAGGTATGAATAAGCAGATAAAATCTTCATATCCGCATTATAATTAAATACCCGCTTTGGATTAAGGGAGTTGTTGAGGTTATACCAACCAGGTACATTCAGATAATCCGTGGTACCATATAATGAATTGTATTTAAAAGTACGGGCATTGGCACCCACGGAAAGATTAATGTTGAAATTTTTAGCAATCGTTTTTTGATATGTTGCTAATACATCCGTATTGTTTTCAAATAAATTTCTGTAATCTTCCCTGTAATCACCTAAGCGTGCTTCGCGTCCATAAGTAGTGCCGCTGTAAGGAAATTTTTCATCTCTAAATAGATTATATCCGGTAATCTGTGTCCTGCCCATTACACTCAAATTGTCGCTAATTTTATAAGACAAACTCGCTGTGCCATAGGTATCGTTTTTGTAATGTCCCCTGGTCCATTCGTATGCTTGAAACCAGGGATTGTTGTATCGTTGATATTCAGCATATATCTGCTGTAATCCTTCTTTTCCTTCCTGCCAGTAATTTCTTAGTTGGTCAATATCCCAATCAGCACCACCCCAAATGATAATATTGTATATCATACTATTTGGACCATATTCCACATCCGGGATATTGGGAGTGTATTGACGATTATAGTTTAAAGAGGATTCAAATCTCAGGTTCTTATTAAAGTTTAATCCCCCGGTTACACTGAAATTACTACCGTTTAATTTTGTATTGGGTACAATGCCTTTTTGGTACGTTTGAGTAGCTGAAAAACGCAAGTCGTATTTATCCGTACCTGTTGAAATAGCAATATTATTAGTAGATAAAAGTCCTGGCCTCAAAAATCGTTTTAAATTATCTGCTCCTCTGTTTACCCAGGGTGTACCTTGTCTCACTCCCGTTGCCGGATCTACGGGACTATCATATTGTGGGATTAATTGACCTTCAAATTTAGGCCCCCATATATCGTAGTCACCATCATTTAATCCACCACCTTTGCCATCTTTAAATGCATATCTTCCATGATCACCGGGTCCATATTCATCCTGTACTTTTGGGATGGTCAGGAATCCGTTTTCCACCATGGTAGATGAATTAAATTCCACTGAAAAACCGCGTGAATCTTTGGTGCCCCTTTTGGTTGTGATTTGTATTGCACCAAATTGACCTCGTGAGCCGTACAAAGCTGATGCATTAGGGCCTTTCAAAACAGTAATGGTTTCTATATCGTCCGGGCTTATATTCCATGTATCAGATTGAATAGGCACTCCATCCACAACATATAATACATTGGAAGATCCACGCAATAATACCTGGGGTGCTCCCAATATTTCAGCGCTGGTACCAATGGTAAGGCCAGCCACTTTACCCACCAAAGAATTCACCGGATTGGGCTCCCTTGCCTTGATTAAGTCAGCTCCTTTAATAGTTTGAACCGCAAAACCAACTTTAGACTTTTCCTTTTCGATACCGAGTGCAGTAACCACTATTTCATTTAATCCGGTAGCAGACTCAGTTAACGAAATAGTAATATTTTTTTCATTACCTACCTGATGCGTTTTTGACTCAAAGCCGATATAACTAATTTCCAGTGTTTGCCCATTTTGGGCTTCTAGGTTAAACATTCCGTTTTCATCAGATACTGTTCCATTTGATGTTCCTTTCACAGTGATACTTGCTCCTACCAGTGGAGACTGATCTGCCGCAGAAACTATCTTTCCTGCTACAGATTGTGCAAATCCCAGTATAGCATTGGATAAACATAATAGTAGAATGACCGTTTTTTTCATAATGAGAGATTGTTTTTGAATTATTATCATAAAAGGGAGTTGATATACCTTTCGGGCACAAACTTAGAGCGACCGTGTTACGCCTACATTAATCCAATATGAAGAAACTGTGAACTATAAATACAAATAATTTATATTTTCTTAATATTAATTATGGTGCAAGTAGCAGTAGAAATTAGCTATTCATTATACATTTGGCTAAATTTTAATTTTCAATGCTAATTTTATTTTCCCTTTTTATTAGCCGTTTTATAATTGACAGTACACTGCAGGATTCCATTGTACTCCGAACATTGGAATTGGAACAAATTAACATTACGGCCAATAAAATACCCACACAAAATCTGGAGACCGCTTATTCAATACATAAATTAAGTGCCACACAAATCAGGAATCGCCTTAATCGCACTACCCCTGAAGCATTGCAGGGTACAGCAGGTGTTTTTGTTCAAAAGACCAACCACGGTGGAGGTTCACCCATACTCCGTGGCCTCATGGGCAATCAGACTTTATTGGTGTTGGACGGCATCAGATTGAACAACAGCACCTATCGATATGGTCCAAATCAATACCTCAATACAGTAGATCCTTTTACACTGAATAAAATCGAAATACTCAATGGCTCCGGATCGGTCCAATATGGCAGTGATGCCATGGGTGGAGTAATACATCTTTTTTCTCACGAACCGGAATTAAATACCAACCTGGTTGCCCGGTTTTTGGGAAGATTTACTTCTCAGCAAATGGAACAGACCGGCAGGGCCGAAATAAATTATGGAGGAAATAGATTCGCCGGATCTGCTTCAATCAACGTACGAAAGTTTGGAGATCTATATGGAGGAAAAGGTATTGGGCGGCAATCCCCTTCCGGCTATGGAGAAAATTCAAATTTTATCAAGCTAAAATATGTACTTCGTAATAATACTTTTGTGGTTTCAAACCAATATTTTAATGCCAATCATGTACCGATTACACATAAGGTAAAATTGGAAAATTTTAAAATTAATGAAATCAGCAAACAAAATAGAAATCTTAGCTATATTAAACATACCTGGTCAACAAACTCAAAATGGTTAACTGAATTAAATACCATTTTATCCTTACACCATACCCTGGAACAAAGAGAAAGTCAGAAAAACAATTCAAATCAATTCATTTTTGAAAAAGACCGGGTAAACACCATTTCAGTAAACTCTTCATTTACAACTAATTTTTCATCTCATTGGAAGGCCATCACCGGAATAGAACTATATACCGACAAAGTATCCAGTAAAAAAGAATTGACCAATCTGGAAACCAAGGGCAGTCAATCGGTCAGAGGCCTTTATCCAGACCAATCTAAATATGGCAGCTTCTCTTCGTTTACCATACACCAATTCAATCTGAATCCGTTATTGATTTCCGGTGGAATCAGATACAACCGGTTTAAAATAAATATTAATGAATCGGGTATTGGCCAAGTCCAAATTACACCTTCAGCCTTGGTATACAATGCCAACCTGGGATATCGGATGAATAAATATACCACAACCTATTTAGCTGTAAATAGTGGTTACAGGGCTCCTAATATAGACGATATGGGCACTCTGGGCATAGTTGATTTCAGATATGAGCTGCCGTCTTTTGATCTTAAACCGGAACACTCCAGGTCATACGAAATTGGACTCAAAATGATTAAACCAAATTATCAAATTACAGGAGCTTTCTATCACACCTATATTTCAAATCTGATCACCCGAACAAAAATTCCTGATCAAATCATTTCCGGGTATCCCGTTTACATAAAAGAAAACATTGGTGAAGCAATCATACGAGGGATAGAGAATACGATGATATATAACATCAACCAAAACTTCCAACTAAATAGCCTGCTAACCTACACTTATGGAAAAAATAAAATTACACAGGAACCACTCAGGAGAATACCACCCTTTTTTGGCAGATTGAGCCTTCAATATGAACTGAAACGTTTTTTTATTTCTTCTGAATGGTCCTTTGCAGGTAGCCAACACCGATTAGCCCAGGGCGATAAAGAAGATAATAGAATAGGGCCGGAAGGTACGCCTGGCTGGAATGTGATCAATTTATATACTGGGTTAAAATTAAGAAATGCCACTGTTCAAGCGGTGTTTAACAATCTCACTAATGAAGCGTACAAAACTCACGGATCCGGAGTATATGGTCAGGGTCGATCTTTGACTTTGCAGATTCAGTATACCATTCAAAAAAAACCTTTGTCATCCTTTTAATCCACAACTATGCGTTTAAGTATATTGTCCTTCACTGTTTTACAGGTCATTTTCTGCACTTTAATCTCTGGACAAAGTCCAGTAGTTTTGATGGAAGCTCCGGCTGGTAATTTGCCAGCGCAAATAAATAAGAACGGAACCTCGGTGATACCCAATGGCAGATTTCTCACCCCAAGAGGAAAGTTAATTCAGACTGCGCCACATCCTTTTGGTCTCACCATCAGTAGGGATGGAACTATTGCCATCACAGCCAATTCCGGAATAAAACCATTTTCAATTACCATAATAAAGAATTTACATACTGATCAACCTCAGGTAATGCAGATTCCCAAAGGAGCAGACAATGAGGAAGGTATTTTGGAAGCCTGTTTTATGGGACTCCACATTACCAATGACAATAAAGTGGTTTATGTTTCCGGAGGCGAATCCAATAAAATATTTAAATATAAGATTGAAACCGGTGAAAAAACAGGCACCATCAATTGTAGTTATAAATCCAAGGAACAGGATTAT
>CAYNIG010000245.1:0-7503 GCA_964396995.1 uncultured Saprospiraceae bacterium
ATCTTACTGATTGGAAATAGTATCGTGTATGAGAATTGTTCAAAACTGGTGCATTGAAAGTTAAATTTATATTTAACCGCGTAAACGGTAAACTAAATATGATGGACTAAAAAAAAGGCTTTTCAGAAATGAAAGGCCTTTTTTACATTGTGATTTTACAAAACTGACGATTTAGAATGAATGAATTATGACGGTTGTCAAATGGAAGGAATTCATTCATACTCCAATGTCAGGTCTGACAACTCTGACGAGCGGCAAGCCTATCAGACTCCGTCAGAGATTACTCTGACAAGAAATTGATTTTCAATTTTCTTCAAAGGATGCGAATGCCTCATTTACTCAAAACCAATTTATGAGTCTGTACTACCCCGCCAGACACTGTTTTGAGGAAGTAAACACCCGATGAAAAAGTGGACATATCCAATCTGTAATTGTTCTTTGATTTAAAATTCATGGAGTGTTTTGCCCCTTTCACATCCGTAATATCAATTAAATCAAAAGCAATAGGTGCGGATATATTGATAAAATCAGTCGCAGGGTTGGGAAAAACTTTTAAGGAAACCAGAGAACTTGATCTATTTCTGTTCCTGGTATAAAAATCAGATACCGTGATTTTACCATCCTGATAAGAAGTATTGATCTGACCTTCCACCTCCATTGCTTTTACTTCGTTTACCAGAAGATCAATTTGTTCGCCTATGTTTCCTTTCACTTTAAATACCATAATAAATAATGCAGAGTTGGCATGCAAGCTGCTATTATGTGTATTGAGCCAAAGGCTATTTAATCTGCCAGGCTGATTTTCTTTGTACAGTATGTTATTCTCATTGAATCCTGCTAATTCAGGATTAAATGATTCAGATTTTAAATACTCTAATTTGGTATGATCCCAGGATATCGAAAACTGGAATACTCTTACCTTATCAAATTTTTCCAATGTGACGGGAACATAAATAAGTTGATTTGTTTTAGCCTGCATTCCCGGCAATTTCATTTTAAAGTTTCCGGTATTCCTTGATTCCAATAATGCCAGGTTCTGACCATTGGCATTCTGATCTATATCACCGACTTTGATGCCGAAAAAATCCAGATTAGAAGTGCTTGGGCTATTGGCAGGTATAGTATAATTGGTACGATAAGTTCTGTTCAATGCTTTACTAACCGTCATGTTTTCATCTGAAGGTATAAATATCCACGAAGTATTATTTCTATATGCCGTAATTCGAGCTATGATGAGGTCCTGCAGTTCAGCCAGGTCCAGAATATCGATTGCGCCGTCTTTATATACATCGGCTGCTACTATTTTATAGGGGTCTGTAAGAACGGTTCTGTTGATTATATGGTCTTGCAACAGAGCCAGGTCTACGATGTCTATCCCGTTTTTGGCATTATCGTTCCGCATAGCGGCAATGGAGTAGTTACCGGTTGAAAGCAATGGATTGAATTCATATACACCAGTTACGTTGGTAATAACCTCGTCAGTGGATGATCCGCTTAATTTTACTTTCACTGATTTTATTCCATCACTATCTCTATCTTTTATCTTTCCGGCTAAATTTATCAATGAACCGTGTTTTATACAAGCTGATCCTTCCACCACTTCAACAGGAACCACAATATTTTGATTGTCGATCAATGAAATGGCCTGTATAGCAGTGGGATTGGAAATAATAGAAATCTTAGCGGATTGGCCGGGATTTCCCACCAGTGTACCATGAATATTTAAAGCTATGGATCCATCTGCTAAAGTAAGCCCGTTATTATTCAGCATTTGTAAAGTGAATGTTTTACCTGGTGTGAATTGAAAAGTGGAAAAATTTACATTTAATGGTGACTGAATGGTATCTATCCTGAATATGGCTTCACTATCCACTGATACGGTCATAGAAAAAGACCTGATTTTATTAAAATTCCTGACTTTTACCGGCAGTACTATGGATGTAGATTTAAAATCACAATCAGCATTATCTATATCAAATATCAATTTGGCCAATGGATCCGGGGCATTAATGCAGGCACTACCATTGTCTGTAAATACCTCAGCAAGTACATTTTGATTATCTGCTACCACTGCGGTTTTAATTGGGGTGGGTTGATTGACAATCTTTATCAAACTTGATTGACCAATATTACCTACCAGTAAGGCTTCTATAGTAAATGCAGTGGTATTATCAGCGAGTGTAGTCATAGCATTGGCCAGGTAGGTAATGGTTATGGTTTTATTTACTTCAAATACATTGTATGAGATCGTGTTGAGCACATTGGAATTGATTTTCTTTATCTGTACAGCCGCAGGATTATCGGATTGAATGGTCATAGAAAATGAAATCACATTTTTAAAATTTTTAACTTTCACCGGAATCTGTATAGTTTTATTTTTTGCATCGCAAATCTCTTCGGATATAGTATACATTACTTTTGGCGCCGGCTTCGGACAATTTATTTTGAGATTAAAACTACTCGCTGAGCCTAGTGATCCATCTACTATTATATATATGAGTTCGTCCTTTTTTAGTCCTATTCTTATTAACTCAGGTTTACCGGGAATATGTATGCTTTTCGCAATGGTAACGGGGTTGTTTTTACAATTGAGTCGGGACAAAACAAATAATTCCAGGTCTGTTGAAAATCCCCATAGTTCGATATCGTAGGTATCTTCCGCCGGGGCTCTAAATGAATAAACCATCTCTGGCCCTGTAAATCCATAATATTCATCTATAGAGTATTTTGAAAAATTGTTTTTACCGTTTTTGGTACTTCCATTGATAGTTTGATCACAATCCAATGTGGTAAACAAACTATCGTCCCTGCATACTTTTTGACAGGAGACGGAAATTTTAAATTGGCTTACCTGGCTGGCCTCATATCCGTCTACCACTATATAGTAGTTTCCAAATGGTAACCCGGTAAAATCAATATATTCGGTATTATAATCCCTGTTGATTGCTTTTTTTACACAAGAAGCGGATGCAGTACACGTATTCAGTAAAAAAAGATCCAGATCTTTATTATATCCCCAGATGGTAACGATAGCATTAGGACTATTTGCATTATGGTTGTATTTAAAAGCGATATCTCCACCTGAAAAAGAACTATTGTACTGATGGCATTCATTATAGTTGGTCTTATTGTATTTGCTGGATTTGCCTACAGTAGTAAAAGTGTCTACCAGGCCGCATACCAAGGTTTCTATTTCGCCACATGAATCTACCTCGGGGCAGGTAAGGCTTAATGTAAAACTCCCCACCTGGCTGGCAGCATACCCATCTACTACCAGGTAATAGGTAGAGTCGTCCTTCAGGTTTGCCGTGATCTTTTCATTGTTATTATCGGGTAAAGTGCTTTTACCTATACAAAGGCCATTTGTACAGCTTGAACGCAGTAGAAATAGATCCAGATCCTTCGAAAGGCCGGTAAGCTTTATTTCATAGTTGCCTGTAACAGCTGGGGTGATTTTGTATACTTTATCTTCGGCGTTAAAGAGATTACCGCTCGAATGGCAATTAAAATCAGCAATCGTAAAATCGTTGACCCCTCCGGCAGTTGAGCTGTTAATGGTTTGCCCACAGTTGAGATTGGCTACGGTATTACAGTTATTTGCAGTTTGAGAATTAGCTACAAAAGGGATGAGAATGCATAAAATTCCCGCCATAGATAGTAGATGTTTTGTTTTCATAGAAAGAATTTTTCAGATTAGATATGGTATGACTGATATTAATACGTACTATTTTGTTCAAAGGTTAGTTGGGAACATGGTTATTTTAATTGTACCTGCATTTAGGCATTTTTTTAACACCAGTACCGTATTGAGTAAGAAAAGACTTGAATGCTGATTTGAAATTTTCTGTTTCCGGGCGCTTACAGAATTCAGAGCCGAATATAGAATGTCAAAATATAATGAATAAGGTAGCTATAATTTAAGCAATTGTAATTCGCCTGCGGGGAAATCTAAATTTACCCGGCCATCAGAAAAAATGAATAAGGAGAAATGACAATACAATATCCTTAGCCAACCCTTACACTTTCACACCAGTGCTTACGGATTCATTTTATTTCAATGTGAATTTTAAAATGACGCCCTTGCAGGGCTAATTATTTACTTTTTTTAAACATCGGCCTTCGACCGGTGTTTAATTATCTCGGCCTTTCAGGCCTTATTAAAACGACTTCTATCACCTTCACCTTGGGTTTTTAAGGGATTCATTTTATTTCCTCGGCTATTTCCAATACTTATTCAATGTGAATTTTAAAATGACGCCCTTGCAGGACTGGATAATTTACCTTTTAAATCAAATAATTACTTGCATAAATAGAATGTGCATTGATGGCTATAAAAGAGCACCACCTTATTTCCTATAATTAGTTAATTTCAATCAAATCGCTTTCCCTACTATTCATTATAATTAGCAGCAAAGAAATCTTTGTATCCAATTACGTTTTTAGAAGCATGCAGCTTCCGGTAATTGCTTTGGGAAATGGTAAACAATTCGTGATTGATCTCGGGTTTTATAAATTGATTCTGATTGTTTTTTACCGTTTGAAAATACCTCAACCCTGCCGCAGCAGAATCAAATTTTCTCACCATGATGATGGGTATAGTAGCATCCTGGTCGAGAAAAATATTGGATATTTTCAGATCATCATTTTGAAAAAACTTTTGATTGAAGTCAGAGATGGATATTTTCAGATCGGACAAGGTGTTTTCTTTTTTGTCGTACACGATGGCTATGACATAATGCAATTCATCTGCTACATATTCATACGCATTGGGATTTTCTTTTGTCTTAATGATATCCTCTGTTTCAAATGCTTTTTCATCACCCATAAGGTAGCGAAGCATATCCTTGGCTTTATCCCTTTCGTCAGACTGAGGGTATCGCGCAATAAAATCTTTTAATGCATTCAGATAAGCCTCTTTACCCTGGCTTTTACCGGTACACAGGACACCCAGCATGGCGAATTTTGCTTTTAAAGGATTTTCTTTAAACAAGGTATCTGCCTGCTGCACCCGATTCAATGCAATATCACACTGCCCATTATTAAACATGGTATACGTTTCATCATAAAATCTGTTGATTTTAGCATCACGATCCTCCTGCGGTACATAGGATCCCGGATTTAATAAAGCCTGTGTGTATTTGCTACCCGGGTATTCATTGATCAAACGGTTTTTATATTTTTCAGCACGTACAGCATCTTTATTCTGCATACTGGCGAGGTATAACTGGTACAGAATATCTTGCTCGATTTCCGATGATGGATATTTATTCAGGGCAGATTCAAGGATGGATATGGCTTTGATATGATTTTCAAGTTTTTCACGATACAGTATGCCCAGCGTATACATACTGTTTCGGATCTTGTCGTTAGCCATTGTTTTTTGTTCTTCCGTCTTTGGAATCTCAGCAAGTATACGATCCACTTCTTCACCTGCATCGGTTACCTCTTCTTCTTTATTTGCAGTTGCATTGGCATCTCCCGGGTTTACATTAGACACTATTGAATTGGATAGCTTCTGACTCAGGCGCCAATTATCTTGTAGTTTTATAGTACCCCAGAGTTTTTCAAAATCTTTGATTCCTTTTTTTAATACTTTTTCATCATAGGCAAAAAAAGTACTTTTTGATCCTGAGCTGGGCAAGCTGGTAGGTATATTTCGGAAGGATTGTACTGCATTGGCCTGATCTAAAAGTCCGGCTTTGGGCATTACCAAACCTGCACTTCTGTTTTTAACTATTTTCCTCGCCCATTGTTTTTGTTCTTTTTCTGACCAGTTGCTGACGATAAGCATACTGTCCTGTGCCTGGATGATGGCCAGGTTACGGGCGATCTCAGCCAATGAATTGGCATATCTGCTTACTTCTTCTTTACGTATATCTTTATCACCGATTACAGTAAGTGTACTATCAAAATAGTTTTTTGCTTTCAGATAATCTTCGTCTTCATAGTGCATATTGGCCATCAGGTAGAAGCTTTCTGTCCTTTGCGTGTTGTCTCCTTTTAGTGCCAATCCTTTGATCAGAAATGCTTTTGCTTCTTCTCTGTTGCCGTCGGCCAGTTGTACTAAAGCCATCGCATGGTAGATCGCTGTGCCGAATTCAATGTTTTTATCATCACGGGTAAGTTTTTTAAGATCATCAATCAGATCTTCTTTTTTTGCTTTACCTGATGCCACCCCTTGCTGGGCTGCATTCAGTCTGGCAAAAAATTGCAAATCATACGATGGATTAAAATCTGCTACCCTGGTATACGCATCGTAAGAGGCAGCGGCATTTTTTTGCCTGGCTGCCAACTGACCTAATACAAATGCTATGCGTGCTTTTCTTTTATTGGACACCCCCTTAGTCTCCAGGGCTTCCTGCAAAAATGGAATTGCATCGGCATATTCTTCCTGCTTTATATGATTGTAGGCCTGCAATACTGGTATCTCCGGTCTGATCTCTTCATATAACTCCGGATCTGATTTTAACTGGGAGAGCATGATGCTGGCAGCTATTCCGTTTTTACGCATGATATATGTTTTGGCAAGCCATAGCTGAGCATCCTGCAATACAGGTCTGTGTTTTTTACTTGGTTTGCCTTTTTTCTTAGCTGTTTGCGCCAATGATTCGCCCTCTTCTTCTTTTTCCTTGTCCTTCGGATCGGGTTTGGCAGCATTTGAATTTTTTACAATAGATGTATTTGTTTTGGTTGAATCTTTAGCTACTGGTTTAGTCGTGGAAGTGGGTCGTGGGGGTAAGGGTTTACCGGCTTTGGCTGCCTTTTTTCTGTCTTTCAGGTATTGCTCTCTTTCTTTTTGTTTTTGTTTACTTGCTTTCTTTCTGTCTTTTTGAAGTTGTTCTTTGGTCTTATCTGCTTTTTTCCTTTCTTTTGCTTTGGCTTCTTTTTCTTCTTCCCTTTTTTCCTGCTGTTCTTTTACCCGTATTGCGCGCTCTTTATTTGCCTGTTCTTTGGTCTTTTTCTTAGTGCTGATATGTAATTTATCGTAATTATTGACCATGTATTTAAAGGTCTCCTCCGCCGTTTCATAAGTCTGTTTGAAGTATTGAGCCTGGCCTATGAGCAGATAAGTATCCGGCACCCAATGGCTGGGCCTGTGCAGATTGACCAGGGTAGATCCTTTTTTTATTGCCAGGTCGAGATTGGCCGATTGTGAACTGGCATCAGCGACCCCATTGTACTCGTAGAGCTCCAGTATTTTATTATAATCATCTTTATAGGATTCGGTAAGTATGACCTCAGCCTCATCTAAAAGGATTTTAGCATTAAAATAGCCATTATATTTGGCGGTGAGATTGTGGAAAAACAACCCGGTCTTCGATACATCATTTCTACTTTTCTGTACAGAACAGGACTGTATCAGCAGTAGAGATAAGATAATGAATTTGAGGGCTTTTGCGTTAAAATTCATTGGATTTGAGTAATTAGTTGGCTATCTATTAACCAATAAAACGCAAATTTATTTTATTTTTTGTTCGAAATCAAATATTAAATGCAAAACTC
>CAYNIG010000246.1:0-7426 GCA_964396995.1 uncultured Saprospiraceae bacterium
TAGAATGGTCAACATCAGGCCAAATTTTTTCAGCTACCTTTTTATTTCCAGCGGTGGCCAATGCATTTTTTATAATTTCCTTCTTATGGAAAGGAACTACATCATCGGCATCTCCCCAAGCCATATACACCGGGACTTTTACTTTGGACCAAATGTTTGCCGGCTCGGCAAAAAGCAATTCCATAATGGATGCGGTTGGGCAATCTGCAGAAAGCCCTAATGGTAAAGCTGATGCTTCAAACCAAGGTTCAGATTTTACAGATTCAATTGCGGCAATGGCTTCCTGGCGTAAACTAGGTGAATTCGTATTTTGGTCAGCGCAAAGTCTGGTGGCACTATTCAAATTTTCTCTTAATCGAGCTGCTTTGTTGATGACTATGCTGTCAAATCCTTCTTTCCTCATCACTTGCATACGATGAAAAACCGATTGTTCTGCAGCATTGACCGGAGAAGCAGCACTGACTATTACAAAGGCAATATCCTTGCTCATTCCGGCAGCTGTAGGAGCTACCCAACCACCCTGACTATGACCAAAAATACCAATACTTGCCGGATCAATATCGCCTCGGTTTTTAATTAATTCAAGCCCTGCCAATGCATCAGTAGCAAAATCAGTAAAGCCAGAAGCCCGATAGTCGCCACCAATGCTTTTGCCCACACTTCGTTTATCATATATTAAACAGGCTATTCCATTTTTTACAAATTGCATTGCCGTGCCATAATACGTTTCACGGGTTTCGGGATTACTGCCATGAGTAAAAATGACCGCTGAAAATGGACCTTTACCAAAAGGAGTAAGCAATGTGCCTGCAATCTTTACTTCACCATTAACCCAATCGATATCATATGATTTTACCGCCACTTTCTTTGTAGGTTTTACTACAAAACCGGCCTCTTTTATACCAATGCCATCAAATCGTCCGGAATAGGCACCTTCACTGTATATCCCGTCAAATTTTAAATCTGCCCTGGGTAATGGTTGCTTGCGATGGAGTACCACTTTATTGCCTGTAGTGATGACCTCAAATTGTCTTCGATATGCACTAATTTCAATAAAATCACAATACGCAATTCTTTTACCAGTCTGGTCTGTGGTAAACTCCAGGGAAATATTCCAGCTTTTGTTTTGGTAAATGATTTGGCCCTCGAAATAATCTGACTGACCAAGGCCATCGATATTAACCAATAAAAAAACAGTTATTAATTTATAATTGAATTGAAATGGATTTACAATTACCCTTTGATATAGATCATAAATCCTTTTCCTCAGCAATACAGAAATCAACATAGTGGTTTGCTGCATGATTTTAAATTTCTTTTATTAGCCGAATTCAAACTATTATTTTCAATCACTTTAATTAGTATTGGCAAAAGTAGAGTGTAACCCCATCGGCGATATCACCCAATAAGGGGGAAAAAAGGGGTTTATCTTGAAAAGAAAAAACTTACCGGAACGGTAGTGGGTATTTTAAGAAGTAAAGATGCCTCCTTATCTCTATTCTATTTTTATAAAGTCAATGCCTTCACCCGACAATCTCAATTTGCACACCTTTCCTGAATCATCTCTCAGAAATTCAATAAAACCAAATTTATCTGCTCCAGCGTTTTTAAGTTTTATTTCTTCTATTTTTTGATTAAAGAGTATTAATCTGTGATTCACACTTTTAATTTGCCACAGACATTCCAATTCCACCGAGGCATAGATTCCAATATATTGGCCAAGGTCTATTGTTTCTTCAAATTTCTCTTCCAGCGCTAATTTGTCTGACTCCTCACGGGCATTCGGAAAACCTTCCAGATTCTGAACGGTACTTCGCACTGCACCCGTCCTGAATAAATCTATAATTTTATTTAGTCGCGGATAAGTAGCGTCATTATTATCATTGGTCATATAGATAAATGATAGCTTTAAATCAGGATATCTGATGATGGCCGTTCTATATCCAATCACTAAGCCCAGATGATTGATTTCACGGGTACCATCCTGTAAGTTTTTATACTCATTTCCAAAAGTATACCTAGCCTTACCGCCATCCCTCACCATACCGGTATGGCTTAACAATCTTTCCACTCCGGGGGTGATCAATTGTTTGGAATCAAATGAGTTTACCCATTTTATTAAATCATCAAGAGAAGTATTTACTGCCGAGCCACCCATCGCAGCCCAATTATTGGGACGCATTCGATATCCGGATTTTATGGATTGGTAAGAGTTCACTTTATTTACATATACCTGACCGGGATCGGATTTGAAAAAGGTGGAAGTCATTCCAAGTGGTTTAAATAAGTTTTCCCTGGTCCAAATCTCAAACGGCTGCCCTGTCACTCTGCTTGCTATTTCAGCCAATAGGTTGTAATTGGTATTGGAATAATCAAACCGATCTCCTGGTTTAAATTTTAGACTTTTTTGCCTGCAAGCAAATTTTACACAGCTTTCCAGCGTGATAGGGTCCTCGGGTGTAAACCCTGTGAACTCAAGTAAATCTGTATTTCTGATGCCAGAAGTATGATTTAGTAAATTGGCGATGGTTATTGGGCTTCCATAATCCGGCATTTCGGGAATGTATTTTCTAATATCATCTTCCAATGCCAACATTCCCCTGTCAATAAGTATGGCTATGGCAAGGCCGGTAAACTGCTTAGAGCAAGAAGCTATTTCAAAAATTGAAGTATTTTTTATTGGTACATTTTCTTCTATATTGGCCAGGCCTTTCGTATTTTTAAATATTACTTTCCCATTTTGTAAGACGGCCATGGCTACTCCGGGCGCATTTTGAGTATACCAACCATCCATCCATTGTTGCGCTTTTTGAGCTAACGTTTTTCCTTCCGCTTCCAGCTTATCGAGAACAATAGTGTAGTGTCCGGAATCTGGTTTGGTAAAATTCCAATTGACAATAATTTTATAATTACCTGATTTTTCGGAGAAAAAGCTGACCACTTCTTTATCCCCCATTTGATTTTCATCAACTATGGCTATCAGGCTATCCTGTGGATTAAAAACCAATGCATGTATTCTCACTTCTTTTTCAGTAATACTTATACTGGCAAATTGTTTACTGAGCATTTTTACATAAAAGGTATCTGATTTGTAAGGTGAAATGGTGGAATTAATGGTTTTGCCCGGTGTAAGAAACTGCGGTTGTGAAAATGAAAGGGTACTACTCAATACAAGGGTAATCCATACGGCAGGTTTGAGATAATTCATTGAGATTTATTGGTAAAAACTTGATCGGGGTTAAAAGGTTACAGATATTATTTTCCAATTGCGAAAATATTAATTAATACCAAATTGATCTGGATTTCTAAAATAAGTCTCAGGCAGTGCGTTAAGTACAGAATACCCTGCAACCACTTAATTAACTCACCACAGATTAAAATAAACGAACTCAATATCTGTTTATAAAATTCGCCTACGAATATTCTAATCAATCCGTTAGTTTAATCATCTCATTTAATAAAAATTTATTTTTTTAAAAATTAAACTTTTCTATTAAACCTTAGTCGCTTTGCTGAATCCAAGAAAAGTTAAATGATAAATAGAAGCATGCCTGTTTTGATTTAACTAAGAATTTTAATTATTAATTTTTAAAAAATTGTTTTAAATGCAAAAGACAGCTTTAATAGCCTTATTGGGTATCACCACACTCTTACTTTCATCCTGTCATAAAGACTATTACGAACAATCGGGTAAGGATTTGTCCAATAATCAACTGGAGTCCAGAGTGGCAGACGGTTGTGAAGGATTGATTGAAAAAAACATCACTGCCTGTGGGTTGAGCAGACATTTTTATATTGATTTACCGACCGGTTTTCACCCTGACTCTGTGTATCCACTGCTTTTTGCATTTCATGGCAGAGGAAATGGAGTAACAAATAAAGCCTGTGTATGGTCAGAGCGTATAGGAGCCTGGAAAAATGAATTTAAATTTATTGCTGTGTATCCTCGAGCATACGCTGACGAATATTGGTATGTAGGAAGTGACATGGATGCTGACCCGATACCGGATATTTGTTTTGTGCAAAAAATAAAAGATCAAATGATATCGCACTATCCAATTGATACAAACCGGATTTATGCCATGGGTACTTCGAATGGTGGAGGACTCTGCTACTGGCTTGCGGCCAATGTATCCTGGTTATCTGCTATTGCTCCCGTGGCTGCCTACCAATGGAATGGTTATGGCTTAGAAGGACCATCCACATTACCTGTAATACAAACACATGGCACAGCTGATTATACTATTCCCTATTTGGGCGGATCCGGTCCTTTTGGATTAAATTTCTCAGGCGCCTTTACTGCCGACAGTGCATGGGCCAAAGTAAACAATGGATGTTTGAGCACTAATTTAACCAGTGATTTGACGGTAATGGGAACGCCAATCTCAAAATATTCCTGGTGCCCAGTTATATGTGGAGGAGGCTATTGTATAAGCAAACGAAAAACAGTAGTCCACCTAAAATTAGTTGGCATCGGTCACACAGTATATGATTTAATATCTCCGGAGGTAAAAGAATATATGAATAATCAGATATTTTATTTTTTCAAACAACACCCAAAGTAATGTATAAGTAAATGATTCCTCACCCGGATAAGCAATTTTATCCGGGTGTTTTTAAAAAAATTATTTTTTACTACAATTGTTGTAAATATATATTTATATTACTATATTTGTAGTAAATATACATAAATGGGAGAATTTGAAGAATTAGTATTGCTTACGGTAGCTATCATGAATGGCAAAGCATATGGAATCGGGATATTAGAGGAATTGCAAATCAGGACGGGAAGGTCTGCTGCAATAGGTGCAGTCCAAACGGTACTCAAACGGTTGGAATTTAAAGGTTGGGTAAAATCTGAATTTGGTGAGGCTACCAAAGAGCGGGGAGGTAAGCGAAAACGGTACTACACGATTACCGGTGAAGGCCAAAAAGTATTGAATGAAAACAAAGAACAGCGCAACGAATTATGGAATGCTATACCTAAACTGAACACGCAATATGGAATCGCCTGATAATCGTCCCCCTGAATGGGTTAAAGTTTTACTTCGTTTTATTGTACACAGGGATTATAGGGAAGAGATAGAAGGTGATGTAACTGAAAAATACCAGGCAGAATGCAAATTATACGGTGTGAAAAACGCGAGGATAAGACTATTAAAAGATTTATTGTCCCTCACTAAGCTTAATTTAATTTTTAGCTTACCTGGCTATTCCATTATGTCATCCGGATCCTGGCTTATAGTACTTGTTGTTTCTTTATTGGTAATCGTTGGTTCCATTTCTCCTTTTTTACCCGGGCCACAAAATGACATTACTCATGAATTATCTCGTTTATCTCAGACGATTGGTTTCATTGGTCTCGTGTTCATCCCTTTTGGTTTAATTTGGATGTTCATTGAAATTCGCAATAACAAAAATCAAAAATTCGACAATTGGACTAGTGGTTATTACCCAGCATGGCTTAGTTTGATCCCCCTTTTTCTTTTTATACCTCTTCAGATAGGAAGGACCATTTTTGTAAAAGGCTCATTTGACTTTGAAGTCTGGCCCATGGCTTTTATTTTTTTAATACTAGTTTTTCTTATCTATCGAATTCAGAAACTAAAATATAAATCAGAATATAAATTCAATACAGCCCCGGTATTTATTGTTTTATTACCGGTCATCGCCTTATTGAGTACCAAATTGGCTGTACAAAAAATGGCATCTTATTCGCGGGAAAAAGCAATTGCCAAAACTCAGCCGCTTATACTCGCATTGGAAAAATATAAGATCGAGCAAGCCAGGTATCCTGATAAATTAGAAGATTTAACCGGCAAATACATCTACTCCATTCCCACTTTCAATTCTATGGGTGTTCGGGCTTATCAATATGAAAAAAGAGGAGACTCCTACCAACTTTCCTTTGAACAAAAATATCATTGGTATGCTACAGAAGTAGTTGCTTATATGAAAAATGGTCACACTATTACCAAAGCCGGTTATGAAAATCACCCTACCAGGCACCCCGATTGGCGTTACTTTATGGCAGATTGAATTAACTATTTCATATACAACCTTTTCCTGACAATAAATCTTAAACAATATGAAAAAAATATCATTTGTTATTCTAATTCATTTTATTTGTATTTTTTGCACAGCTCAAAGAGAAAGAGAGAATAGTTGGCTTGCAGACATCGAACATCTGCTTTTGGAAATCAAAAGGCAGCATTATGTCTATAAAAATAAAGAATTGCCCGCTTCGATGATTAAACAAATCGAATTCTTAAAAAACAATATAGTCCATTTTAGTGATGAACGAATATTGATAGAACTACAACGAGTCATGTTTCATCTGGGAGATGGTCATTCTTATGTACTGCCTTTTGGTGCCCGCCAAGTACCGGCACACTATTTACCCTTGCATTTTTATGCATTTTCTGATGGTATGTATGTGATAGATGCAAATGAAAATTACCAACACTTAATTGGCCTGAAGGTTTTAAAAATCGGACAATACAGTGTTGAAAAAATGATGCAGGATATGCAACAATACATCAGCCAGGATAATGTAATGGGGGCAAGCTGGATCGGCCCCTTTTTCATAAGATTCAGAGGCATGCTGGAAGCGTATGGATTAACAACAGGAGCGTCTGTAGCATCTATCCAATTTGAAAGTAAAGGCAAGCGTAAATGGAATGAACAGGTTTCGTTTATACCGGTGCCTCGCTTACGGGGCATTCCCAAAATGACGGCACCTAAAATGATACCCTCTCCCGTTTATCTATCCCAGGTACACCATCCATACTGGCTAAAATCAATGCCCGAGAAAAAAGCTTTGTATTGGCAATTTAATCAGGTAATGAATGATGAAAATGAAGACATCCATACCTTTAGCAAAAGACTGGATAGCATATTGACGATGCAAAGACCACCCCTGTTGATAATAGATGTAAGACATAATAATGGAGGAAATGGAGAATTAAGATATCCATTGCTGACGGTAATCAAAAAATATGAGCAATCCCAAAAGGGAAAAATTATAGTGATCACAGGGAGGAATACATTTTCTGCTGCACAAATATTCATCACCTATATTGATAAAGAAACTGATGCTGTCTTTGCAGGCGAACCCAGCAGCTCCAAACCCAACTTTGTAGGAGAAGACAATGAAATTATACTGCCAAATTCGGGTGCTATGGTAAGTATTTCCAATCGATATCATGAAAACAATAAAGTCGATCACCGCCGTTGGATAGAGCCTGATATACCTGTTTTACTTACTTCAAAAGACTATTTTGCTGGAATAGACCCTGTTTTGGCCGAGATTTTCAAGAGGTATGCAGGCAATAAATAAAATGTATTGGGATGATTAAATGGCTTCAATTCGTATCTAAACCACAGGTAAAACAATACAGGCATAATGAGATTTTAGGCAAAGAAT
>CAYNIG010000247.1:0-7415 GCA_964396995.1 uncultured Saprospiraceae bacterium
GAAGAGCGACGGCGAATCCGGAATCTCGACCTGCACTAGGCGGCCCTCGAACTGCTCCGAGGCATTGCGTTCGAAACGTGGCCAGTCAGCGGCGCCAGGAATGATCGAGAGCAGGTGGCTCATCATCTATCGCTATGGTCTTGAGTTTCATCATGCAAGATCAATATTAAGTAATATTGAAAATACATTATTCTTCTCAACTACATCTAGGGAATGACGGCCAGGATAAAACAGATACAATCTTTCTTTTGTGGTCGTAATTCCTATCTGAGTACTTTGGTTTTGAACAGCAAAAGGCATAACCCTGTTTTCCACCAACATCGAGATCTTTTTACTTAAAGTGTTTATCCGGATTTTAATCAGTGATTTTTCTTCCGGATTTATACCATATTTAAATGCATTTTCAATGAAAGGCATCAGCAATGAAGGGACTATACAGGTGTCTTCGTCATGATTTTCACTCAATAAAAATTCCAAATCCATTGTATCTCCAAACCGAAGTTGTTGCATTGAAATATAATTCTTAATATTTCTTACCTCACCTTCCAGAGAAACCGAATTGCCGGTAATATCTTGAATATGGTAATGCATTATTTCAGACAGTATGGTTACAGCACTTGCCGTTTTGGAGGCATTTTCCGAAAGGGAGATAGCCATGATGCCATTTAAAGAATTGAAAACAAAGTGAGGATTTATACGAGCATGGAGATATTGAATAGTACTTTCTAAATTGGATTTATTTAATTCCTCCGCATGTTGTTTTAGCCTGAGTAAAAGTGTAAAGAAAATACCAATTAAAAAAAGCAAAAGCACTCTGGTCAATTCATTTAAAAAATTGGGTTTAGAATTTTCCATATTACCTTCGGGAGGGAGAAGGCCTTCCGGACTTAAATCAGGTGGTTGGGGTGGTGCTCCGATTGAAGAAAAAAAATGATTCCATTGAACGTGGTGCGTAATTAAATAAATAGCCCAAAAAAGGACGATCACCAATAAAAAGTAAGTTATATATTTTTGTGTTAGAAAAAAAAGAGGAGCAAGCCGATAATAATTCAGATAAAATATAAAATACAGTAAAACATAACTTGCGATTATACTTATTTCGTGAGGATTGGTATAAGCGAGCGGGCCAAATAAAAACTGAGTAGGGTAATAAATATATATGAGCCCCAAATACGACGAGGCCAGCAATATATGCAATATCCAACCTTTGATTGGTTTGGTCATAAGATTTGTAAATGAATTTTTAAACCGGATAAATTTAAGTTTATTACCAGAGTCTAATACAAACAGAGGTCGAATGGTTAAATTAATTTTATCCTGAAAATGGAATGATAAATATAACCTATTGTTAATCTGATGATTACACAAATATTTTTGTTTTAAACCGGTTCACCATTCTCACTAGTATAGTAACCATTTTATTTGGCCTTATCTTTGAAGCAATCTAACTTACAATATTATGGTTGCAAGCCGTGTATCCGAAGAACAACTTCAACGAGATGGGTATTTACATGTACATGTTGATCCTGAACTGGATTTGATATCTGAAATAAAAAAGCTAAAAAAAGAAAAAAATGCAGTTATTCTCGCCCATTATTATCAGGAATCAGAAATACAGGACATCGCTGATTATATAGGAGATAGCCTCGGACTTTCACAACAAGCTGCCAGAACAGAAGCAGATATTATCGTATTTGCAGGGGTACATTTTATGGCGGAGACAGCCAAGATATTATCTCCCAATAAGAAAGTATTGTTGCCTGATCTCAAAGCCGGTTGTTCATTGGCTGACTCCTGTCCTCCTCATTTATTTAGAAAGTTTAAGGAAAAATATCCTGACCATATGGTGGTGAGTTATATCAATTGTACCGCCGAGCTCAAGACCCTCACAGATATTTGTTGCACTTCTACCAATGCCGTCCACGTGATTAACAGTATACCCGCAGATCAAAAGATCATTTTTGCACCTGACATCAATCTAGGCAAATACCTGGTGAAAAAAACAGGTCGTGATATGGTACTTTGGAATGGATCGTGTATGGTACATGAAATATTTTCCCTCGAAAAAATAACCAAACTCAAGGAAAGATATCCAAATGCTAAATTCATTGCCCATCCTGAATGTGAGCCACATATATTGGAAATGGCTGATTTTATTGGTAGTACTACGGGATTATTAAAATATACCATTTCCGACTCTGCCGATGAATACATTGTAGCCACAGAAGCAGGGATTCTTCATCAAATGGAATTAAAATCTCCTCATAAAAAGTTTTATCCTGCACCACCAAATAATCAATGTGCCTGCAATGAATGCCCTCATATGAAACGAAATACATTAGAAAAATTGTATGTATGCATGAAATACGAATTACCCGAAATACTTTTACCGGAATGGATAATTAAAGAAGGCAGAGCTTGTATAGACAGGATGCTGGAGATCAGCAAACAAGCTGGTTTGGTAGGCTAAAAAATAATATTTGTTTATCCCGTCAGGATAACAAAAACACCTGGCCCATTACCTCCATAGATCAGTTGGATAGGAATGGAATGTATACTTACTCCGATTGCATCATTTGGAAATTTGAAGGTCAGGCAGAGTGGAACAAAGAAAAAACAGTAAAAGAGACTCTGGGATTAAACGATATCACCCTGAATTTTCAACTGCACTCTATTTAATAATTGGTAATCTATTAAAAGTCCTTAAATCCGGCCAAATAATTGGTGATTGAATATCCATTTGATGAAACTAAAAAAATAGGTGGCTTTCTTCTGTTCACCATTTGTACATGATAAACCAGTTCGGCATTTTAAAAGTGCCGGCAGTTAAACTTGATTGAAGTATTCGGTGACGAAAAAAAGATTAATTGATCTTTATTTCCATCTTAATATTTTCACTGCAGCCTCCGCCAGATTAGTGCCCGGGCCAAAAATGGCCAACACTCCCATTTTAAATAAATCGTCATAGTCTTCCACCGGTATAATGCCACCTGCAATGATTGAGATGTCTCTCCGCTTATATTTATCCAACTGCGAGATCAAATCCTGTATCAATATTTTATGAGCACCGGCCAGAGTGGAAATTCCGATAAAATGAACATCATTCTCTATGGCCTGTTTTGCTGTTTCTGATGGTGTCTGAAATAAGGGGCCGATATCCACATCAAATCCCAGGTCTGCAAAACCTGATGCAATGATTTTTGCACCGCGATCATGACCATCTTGCCCAAGCTTGGCGATCAATATCCTTGGGCGGCGACCCCGTTTCTTCTCAAAATTCAAAACCTGCTTTAAGGCCCCATTAAAAAATTTATTCTTCATACTCAGGCTTCCATATACATTTACTGTCGAAGATAAGGGAGCCCGATATCTTCCGTATACATTTTCAATCGCTGAAGATATTTCACCCAGAGTAGCATTGGCATTTGCCGCTTCAATAGCTGCTTCCAGAATATTTAGCTTTGGATCCTTGCAGGCCTTTTCTATTTTTTTCAGTGCCTTTAAAGTTTCCATTTCATTTCGCTCTTTCCTGGCTTTTTCTATCCTGGCCAATTGTTCATTAATTACTTTATAATGATTAATTTGAAGCACCGGTGTAGACTCTGCATCCGACGGTTTAAATAAGTTTATACCTATTATTTTTTCCTCGCCACCATCTATTTTGGCTTGTTTTTTTGCTGCGTATTCTTCGATTTTTCTTTTTGGATATCCCGTGTTGATAGCATTAGTCATGCCACCCATCTCATCTATCTCCTCGATGATTTTTGTTGCAGCTATAACTAATTCATTAACCGTTTTTTCTATGTATGCGGAACCTGAAATGACATCCGGCCATTTTCTAATACCTATTCGCTGCTGATACAAAATTTGGGTATCCCTTGCTATTCTGGCTGTTTCTATGGTGGGCAGACTTACTGCTTCATCCATAGAATTCGTATGCAGGGATTGAGTACCTCCCAATATGGCTGCTAAGGCTTCTATTGCGGTTCGGCCAATATTATTTTCTATGTCTCTGTCAGTGAGTGACCAACCCGAAGTCTGGCAATGCATTCGCAATAATTTTGACTTTTCTGATTTTGCTCCGGCTCTCTGCACTAATTCAGACCATAAGATTCGAGCTGCTTTCAGTTTCGCTACCTCCAACCAAGCATTCATACCTATCCCAAAGAAAAAAGAGATACGAGGTGCAAAATCATCGATCCCTAATCCCGCTTTTTTTCCGAACATCAGATATTCAAACCCATCTGCTAAAGTAAACGCCAACTCCAAATGAGGCGGAGCCCCGGCTTCCAGCATATGATAACCACTCACACTGATAGCATTAAAACGGGGCATATGCTTCGATGTGTATTTAAATATATCTGTTACCAATCGCATTGATTCAACCGGCGGGTAGATATAGGTATTGCGCACCAAAAACTCTTTGAGTATATCATTTTGAATGGTACCGCTTAATTGGTAAGGTTTAATTCCGTTTCTTGAAGCTGCTACGATGTAGAAGGCCATAATGGGAATAACCGCACCATTCATAGTCATCGATACCGAAACCTGATCGAGGGGGATTCCTTCAAATAAAGTGGTCATATCTTCTACTGTGTCTATTGCCACACCCGCTTTACCAACATCGCCTTTCACTCTTGGATGATCCGAATCGTATCCACGATGAGTAGCCAGGTCAAAAGCCACAGATAATCCTTTCTGACCAGCCTGTAAATTAGCTTTATAAAATGCATTGCTGTCACGGGCAGTTGAAAAACCTGCATATTGTCGTATGGTCCAGGGCTGTCCAAGGTACATACTTGCATATGGTCCGGCTGAAAAAGGTTCAGTACCGGGATAGTATGCTTCAGCTAAATTATCCGATGATGCTATGGTATGATCAAATTTATTTTTAACGAATTTCACCATGACTGGAATTTTTATCATATTGAAAATCATGATTCGCATAGAGAAAAAACAAGATAATCGATACCAATACTGATGTATACATCAAATAAGTATAGGGCAATATCAACAGATTATAAAACACCACTAAAGAAAGTTTGAGAAAAGTCAGATAATAAAATGAATGATGAAATTTCTTTACCCAAACTATCATGACCATAGCAATAAGAATCAATAAAATAACCTGAAGATAAAATACCCAATGCACATGTTCCAGTCCTATCAAAGGCATTAATCCAATACCATCATTTAATACATTTTGATATTTGGCAGGATTATCCAATATATTTTGCACGTATACAGAAGATAGCCCTATCCATTGCCCCAACTGTGACCATGCCCTGCCTCCAATGATTAAAATCAAAATAGTGATTACGCCAGCGCTGATATAATTCTTCCATTCTCTTTTTTGATTCATCAGCAACAGACAAGCAACTAATGCACCAATAAAAAAAATACCGGAATACCTGCTCAGAAGACAACACGCAGCAATAATGCCGGCAGCTACATACTTTCGTTGATAGATAAAAAAAGCAAACATCATATAGTATCCATACACCACCCCTTCTTCGGATAAAGTAAAAGCTTCACTTCTTCTGTGAAGGATAAAATCAAAAAAGAGACCAAGAAGTAAAAAAATCAACCAGGATAATGAAGAAGATTTTCTAAGCAGAATGATGTATAGTAAAGGCATTACAGTACAAACAAATCCTATCCATCTCATATCAAATTGCAGCAATACAGCCGGTACATAGGGCAAGTATAAAGCAGGCAAATAAACCGGCAGAACACCAGACCATATCTCAGGAATGATAGTATATACCGGAGCAAACGACAACCATCTCTCGCACATGATTTTAATAACAGGCAACATATCTGCCTGGTGAAAATCAAGTGGATGAGCTATAAATAATACATTCATCTTTGGAATAGACCAGGCTAAAAGGATTGCTAATAGAAACCAGGGCACCCATTTTGATTCTTTACGATTTTCAACCGAATTTTCTTGTGGCTTAATCAATAATAGAATGAAAATACCAATACCGGTAATGAAGTGAGCATATCTGCAAAAGTTAATGGGTACATATTCTGTCCATGCCGTGCCTGACAAAATTTCAGTCAAAACGAAAAAAAACAAAAAAATCGTGGTCGTTTTATGTCTCATCAGATGTTAAATAGTGATCAAATATAAAACAATAACCATGTTTTAAATTATTGATTCTGATTATATTAAATCGTTTTGGGGACAGGAATGAGGGTACATTACCATATCGTTAGAGCTTTTTAAGGTTTTTTTAAACTCATTCTAAAAAGGATTACCTATTTTTGTAAGGTAGTAAGTAAAACGAAATTAACAGATAATTATTTGTTATTGTCAGACCTTCTGCAAATAAATCTGAGAGGCATTTTGTTTCTTAGGTTTCTAATTGAAACGACAAATATTAACCCAAATGCAAGTAAAACGAATCAATAGAGTTTTATCATTAATAACAGGTTTTGTTTCGGCATTACTTTCGCTGCAAGTTCAAGCTAATCCTTTTCCTGCCCCTGATATTACTGATAAAATATATAAAGATTTATTCCTGGATTTATCGGATCCCGAGTTAGAATCCAGAATAATGAAGGTGACCAATCTATTCGAACCCAAATTTACTTCAGAAGTAAAGAGCTTCCTCAGAATATATCTTAAATCACGACCGGAGTGGACGCAGACCTTACTTGGCAGGACTCATATTTTCTTTCCCATCTTTGAACGAAAGATTGAAGAAAAAGGATTACCCAATGATGTAAAAATAATAAGCATAATTGAATCAGCTCTTCGCACCGAAGCACGCAGTCGGGTAGGCGCTCAGGGTTTGTGGCAATTTATGCCCGGAACGGCTAAAGACAATGATCTGATCATAGATAAATATGTAGACGAAAGAGAAGATCCATACCGTGCTACAGATGCAGCTTTGGAATACCTTACAGAATTGTATAACCGGTATCATGATTGGGCATTGGCCATAGCAGCTTATAATAGTGGCCCGGGAAGGGTAAATCAGGCTATCGCTCTCTCTGGAGTAAAAAATTTTTGGTATTTGCGCAATTACCTTCCAAAGGAAACGCGTAATTATGTGCCTGCTTTTCTTGCTGCAAAATACCTGATGAAACACTACCAGGAATATTATCTGACTCCCACTATTCCCCGATTGGATTTTCAGATTACCAAAGCATTTAAGATTTATAATGAAATCAGCTTTAACAAAATAGCTGAGATCACAGGTATTTCAAAAGAAGATCTGAATTTTTTAAATACCTCTTATCGAAAAGATCTCATTCCTTCAAATAAAAAAGGACTTACCTTGCTTTTACCTGCCCGGGTCGCTCCTAAAATGGAGGCCTACCTGAATAATATCGAAGCAGGTGCTCATGCCAAATATGAAGAAACAAAACATGAACCTTTTGACAGCACCTTAATGGATCAGCTT
>CAYNIG010000248.1:0-7414 GCA_964396995.1 uncultured Saprospiraceae bacterium
CCTTTGGGTACTTCGACGGCACCGTTTTCAAATTTAAATCTGCCGCGGGTGATGATTTCATCTGATTGCCAGGGGTAGTGTGTATCCAGCGCATATACCAGATCAGGTATAGCGGCACCCAAATGTACCATAGCTGCCATGGATATACCAAGATGACTATTGGAATGCATAGAAAGTCCGCGACCAAATGTCTGACATATCGCCGCGAGATGCATGGATGCGTGCAAGCCGCCCCAAAAATGATGATCACTTAATATGATGTCTTCAGACCCAAGTTTTATAGACGAAGGTATTTCTTCAAAGGAAGTAGTACACATATTGGTCGCAAATGGGATCTGCACCGATTTTCGTACCAGGGCCATATTCTCCTGGCCCCGCACCGGATCTTCGAGGTATTCCAACACTCCTTCCATTTCTTTACCAAATTGGATTGCCGTTTCTACTTTCCATAATGCATTAGGATCCAATCGCAGTGGTACGGTTTCTCCAAACTCTTTATGCAAAGCAAGTATAGCATCTACTTCTTGCCTGGGTTCAAATGCACCGCCTTTTAGTTTTAAGGACTTAAACCCAAATTCACGGCACATGGCTTGTGCCTGGGTAACGATTTCTTTTGGATTTAAAGCACTTTTTTGTCGTGCAGCATCCCATCCGCTCGCGTTTGGGTCTGTCTTATGTCCCCAGGTGCCTCCGGCGCCTTCAAATTTATAAAACAGATAAGCTGCAAATGGCACCATGTCTCTCCTTTTACCTCCCAATAAATCCACCACAGGCCTATTTACTATTTTACCTATGATATCAAGGCAGGCTACTTCTATTGCAGAAAAAATATGAACCAGTTTGCGCTGATCCCATGGCGCATTACCCCTGGCACCTGCGTGATCTTTACCAAAATGATCTGCTAAAATATCCCTGATCTGATTGGTTTGAAACGGATCCTGTCCTATGATTAATGGTTTGCTTTTTTCAAGTGCCTGATCAGTAGCAATATTACCCGGTATTTCACTTATGCCACTTATGCCGTCATCTGTAATCAATTCGACTACGGTACGCAACGCATACGGCGCATGAACTCCGGCTGCATTCAACAGTGGTGGATCTACAGTAGCAATGGGAGTAATATTGAATACAGCAATTTTAGGACCTTTCATTATATTAAATTAGTGATGGTAATAATTTTATCTGCAGAAACCGTTAAGTAAAAATAATAAAATAGGAGTATAGACTCAATACCGATCAAACCAAAGGCAATACCTTTGACATGAAAAATACTTCTGCCAGCCCTATTAAAGACATGCAGGCAATGGCAAAACTAAACTTACGCAGGGCTTCATTATTGGTCATGCCACTCATACGCGCTACCACCCAGAAACCACTGTCATTCATCCATGGTACAAATAAGCTTCCAAATCCTATTGCACAAAAAACATATACCATATGATAAGGTAATATCTCTCCGCTTTGTATCAAGGCATACAATATACCGGATGCAGTGATCATAGCTACCGTGCTGGATCCCTGAGCGATCTTCATGATAGAAGCTATGAGCCAACCCAATAACACATAATTGATGGAAATATGATTTGTGAGTTCTTTGATTGCATTACCCAGACCGCTATGATTGAGCATCGCACCAAATGCACCACCCGCTGCTGTAATAAGTATGATCACCCCTGCTACTTCGAGTGGTTTGGCACAAGCTTCCCATAATTGCGCACCGGTAAACGATTTTTGCTTAGCCCATACCCAACAGGCAATTGCAGTACCCAAAGTCATAGCCACATTTTTATTTCCTAAAAAAATGATCCAGGCAGGTTTAGTCCCCTTCAACATCACCACATCGGCTATCGACGACATGCTGATCAGTATCAAGGGAAGGAATACAGGCAATATAGACAGAAGCAAAGAAGGCATTGCTGTATTACCGGTATTTTGCTCGTTACTTACTCTCAATGGTAATATAAATGTTTTATTCAACCGTTTTGCCACCAGATACACACCTATTGCAGGCAGGATACCAAGTAGCAGTCCGCCCATGATCGAAACTCCGAGATCGAGATGCATATTTTCTGCCATGGTTAATGGACCAGGAGTAGGTGCTACCAGGCAATGCGTCACTAATGCTCCACCGCATATACTCATTACATAGAGATAATAATCTTTACCAGTCTTTTTAAATAAAGCGATTGCCAGTGGTACCATTAGAAAAAATACCGTATCAAAAAATATAGGAATAGAAAGAATAAACCCACTGATCAGTAAAGCAAGGGAAGCTTTTTTATCCCCTAAAAGAGATATGATTGAATTGACCAATCGCTCGGCAGACCCACTTTCGAGCATTGCTGTACCAATGATCGAGGCCAGTGCTATCACCCATCCTATTTTTCCTGCAGTGGATCCAAACTCTATCATGGGTACCTCGATGGCTTTGACTAAATGATGTGCCCCCTCCATCAACGGTATATGATTCGAAAGCAGCCCGGCTATCATAGCCGATATCATCAATGCTATAAAGGCATGTACTTTGAAGCGGGTGATCAAAAGTACTACTGTTGCTATACTGATCAATAATACGGCAAAAGGCCAATAAGGAGAAGACATAATAGATCCTGACATAAGCTGTGTAAGATAGAAAAAGAGATTGGCAAATGATGGATTTTCAATAGTATAAATTTATCTGGTTAGTACATTCTATGTTGGTATCCGGTGGTATATAGATTAAATGATTTCTCCTTTTTTGTTGCTCAGGATTTACCTACCTTCAACTCACTAAATCCAATACTCCAGATGAAAAGACTCTTTCTATCACTACCACTATTATTTTCTTTATTACTTCACGGACAGCCCAAACCAGACCAATTAAAAAAAATACAGTTTCGCCCTATAGGCCCTGCCAATATGGGTGGTCGTGTCACCGATATTGTGGGTATACCCGGTGATCCATCGACTTTTTATTTTGCTGCAGCAGATGGCGGATTATTTAAAACTATCAACGGCGGTACTACTTCAGAAGCTTTGTTTACTGACCAGCGGGTATACTCGGTAGGAGCGATAGGTATGTCGCCCCATGATCCTAATCTGATCTATCTGGGTACCGGCGAGGGTGATCCGCGCAACAGCACCAGCTATGGAAATGGAGTATACAAATCATTGGATGGAGGTAAAACCTGGAAACACATGGGTTTGACCAAAACAGAGCGTATAAAACGTGTGATCGTAAATCCTGCTAATACCAATGAAGTTTGTGTATGTGCACTTGGCAGAGAATGGGGACCCAATTCCGAGCGTGGCGTATTCCAGACTAAAGACGGTGGAAAATCATGGAACAGAACATTATATATAGATGAAGATACCGGATGCAGTGACCTTACCTTTGAATGGTCTAATCCCAGGGTAATGTATGCCGGTATGTGGACATTCCGTCGTAAACCATGGAGGTTCGATGATGGTGGTAAATCCACCGCCGTTTATCGCACCACTGATGGTGGTGAATCCTGGGAAAAAATAATGAAAGGATTGCCTGCAGGGCCAATGGCAAGAATAGGATTATCCATTGCGCAGAGTGAACCAAACATAGTCTATCTTATTACTGAATTTCCAAACCAATCAGGATCTTTATTCAGATCCGAAAACAGAGGGGAAAGCTGGACGGTAGTAAATAAAGATCCAATGATTAATTTCAGGCCCTTTTATTATAGTGATATCCGGGTAGATCCCAATTTTCCAAATACGATTTATTCACTTTCAGGCCCTTTACTCAAATCAGAAGATGGCGGTAAAAATTTCAGATCTATTGCCGGCTCTGTACATGGAGATCACCAGGCGCTCTGGATAGATCCCAAAAACAGTAAACATATACTCAGTGGCAGTGATGGTGGCTATCAAATTTCCAACGATGGAGGTAAGACCTGGGATATCATCAATAATGTAGAACTCTCTCAATACTATCAAGTAAATATAGATAATCTCGATCCATACAATATATATGGAGGTCTGCAGGATAATGGTACCTGGGTAGGCCCAAGTAATTCATTACTCAATGATGGTATCATGAAAAGACATTGGAAAGGGCTGGCCGGTGGTGATGGCTATTATGCTGTGCCGGTGCCTGGTGCAGAGCATGAGGTATTTGCCAATCTTCAGGGTGGGGTGATATTTCATGTGGATACCCGTACAGGAAATATTCGCACCATACATCCCTATCCCAAAATCATTGGTTCGGCAGGTGATGCAATAAAAGATCACAAGTACAGATTTAACTGGGATTCCCCTATTCATATTTCTCCACATGATCCCAATACCGTTTATTTTGGCGGAAATGTGTTATTTGCCAGCACTGACAAAGGATATAATTGGGTGGAACTAAGTGGTGACCTCACTACCAACGATAAAAGTAAACAAGCTTCGTCCGGTGGAGAGATCTACCAGGACAACACTGCTGCAGAATTTCATTGTACCATACTTACTATCGCTGAATCACCAAAAGAAAAAGGGGTGATCTGGTGTGGTACAGATGATGGCAATGTCCAAATTACCCGCGATGGCGGCAAATCCTGGACTAATGTAAATAAAAACATCACCGGCTTACCGGCATTTTCGTGGATAGGAAAAATACATGCTTCTGAGCATAATGGTGGAACCGCTTTGGTGATTGCTGACAATCACCGCAGTGATGATTTTAAGCCTTATGTTTTTCTTACTACTGATTACGGTAAGACCTGGTCCAAGATTACCAATGGATTGCAGCCAGATGATTATGTAAAAGTTGCAAGACAAGATCCACACAATCCCAATATGATCTATGTGGGTATGGAATGTGGCCTGTATGCCAGCTGGGATATGGGTAAAAATTTTGTGCGTATCAATAATAATTTACCACCGGTATCGGTAACCGATCTGCGTATACATCCGCGGGAACATGATCTCATAGTAGCTACACATGGTCGCGGGATCTGGATTGCAGATGATATCCGGTCACTACAGGATTGGAATAATACCACAGGTAAAGATGTACATGTATTCGATGTTCGTCCGGTGACTCAATGGAAAATGTACAGTCAGCTGGAAGATCTGGGAGAAAGAGTATATACCGCCAAAAACCCTCAGCCGGGTGCATACCTCAATTATTATCTGCAATCCGATTCCACCAAGATGGTAAAAGTGGATATCACAAACAGTAAAAATGAAAAGATACGTTCTATTACAGATAGTGCTGCCAAAGCCGGTCTGAATAGATTAATTTGGGATCTGCGGCATGAAGCGCCAACCAGATTAGACAGACCAATGCCCGGCGGTTTCGGAGGGGGAGGAAATGCAGGGCCATCTGTATCGCCCGGTATATATACGGCTACAGTTATTGCCAATGGTAAAAAAATATCTGTACCTATAGAAGTCAAAGCAGATCCAAGAATAAAATCGGTAGCTGATGCCGATCTCAAAGCAAAAGAAGAAGCTGCACTCGCTGCCCGCGAACAACTCTCTGCAGTAAACAATATGATCAACGAAGCAGAAGCGCTCACCGATCAACTCAATGCCCTCAAGCGAAGAAGAAAAGAAGACGGTGCTGCAGCCGACGATGAAACCGGTAAAAAAGTAGATGCCGCATTAAAAGAATTGGGTGCCGTACTCGATGCCTTGCGCCGTCCTCCTCCCCGTATGAATTATCGTCAGCGTCCAGAGCTCAGAGAAGAAATTACTTCACTCATGTTTTCTATTGATGGCTCTACCGCCAAGCCCACCACTGCTCAAACTGCACGAATAGAACAAATACAACAGGAAAAACAAGTGGTGCAAAACAATTTGAAGAAAGTAATTGATACCCATATCACACCATTAAATGCCGTTTTGAATGCGTTGCCCGCTGTGGTGCCTAGGAAAGCGAAGCCGTGATAGATATGGAATAATTTGACTCTGGAATTATAGTTTAATTTTAAATACTCAAAGATTAAGGTATGAAAGGATTATTCGCTACTTGCTTTGTATTCATTTGTCAGGCATTTTACTTAAATGCCCAAACTTTTAATCCAACATTTAAACTGTTGCCCGCCGAAAAAATAAAGTTTAATTCATTCGTTGATTGCAATATGGCAGAAGCCTGGATAGGGGATACCCTTAGAATTTTTCCGGGGAAGTATGGCGAAGACCCGGTTTGGGGAATAGGGGTAGATAACCGATATGCAGACGGGAAAAATGCAGATGAAGTATTTAAAAGCCCCGCAGAAAACTTTTTTGAACCCCTCATGCCGGAAAATGCACCACCAGGCAAACCGGGATTGCACGGTGCAGTTTGGTTTGAAACAGTATATCAGGATCCCAAAGATTTGACCGGAAAAACCTTGTATGGTATTTACCACAATGAAAATTACCCTCAGACATTGCCTTACAATTTTAAAACCGGAGAAGGGTATAAAAATAATAAATGGCCACAGGGATTGAGGGGGCCTAAAAGTGCAGCCGCTGTGTGCAGAATAGGTATTATGAAATCAACGGATGGTGGCAAAAGTTGGAAAAACAAAGGCATTTTTATAGAAGATCTGGATGCCCGGATGATACTTAAACCATTCAATACATCCAACACCTTTGCCGGTGGCGTGGGCGACCCCTCAGCAGTAGCAAGTGGTGATTATTTGTATCTTTTTTATGGAGAGTATGGATATCCGGGAATTTATAATGAGAAAACCTACGATCCCAAATTAGAATGGTCAGGTCAGTGCATAAGTGTCGCCCGTATCGCATTAAAAGACCTTGATAATCCGGTAGGCAAAGCCAGGCGCTGGAATGGTAAAGAGTTTAAAGCTCTGTTTAATGGGATAGGGAAACCCATCTCATCCCTGCAAATACCTTTGGAACAGGGTGGTGGCCCATCTTCCTCTCCCGGTGGCGGATTTCACTGGGGGCCATCTGTAAGTTGGAATACATACCTCGATTGTTGGGTAATGATGATGGGTAAAGTAGTAGGCAAATCCTGGATCGGCAGCCAGGTATATATCTCGTTTAATAAGAATAAAGATTTAGGTACAGGATCCAACAGCCAGGACTGGACTAAACCGGTCTTGTTTTTTGAAAAGCCGGGATATACATTATGGTATCCATCTTTACAACCATTAAATACGGAAGAAGATATAATAAATAAACACACCTGTCTCAAATTGGGTAAGCGGGCCCGTTTTTTTGTAAAGCGCATGAAACCATTTGATGATGAATATGCTTCCGAGCATATAGTTGAATTTGAAAGATGAAATAATTAGAGTCGGCTGGGGAAATCATAAAATATTGACCCATATTAATTTATTGAAAGAAACAGATCGAGTAAGTGAAAGGATATTTGGTAAAAGCTTAAAAAGGCATGCACTTATAAAGAATTGGCTCAATGGCCAAGCAAAGGCATAAGTCAGAAAATAAAGCATAGCTGATC
>CAYNIG010000249.1:0-7368 GCA_964396995.1 uncultured Saprospiraceae bacterium
TTATACAAGAGTAGTGGGCCATTTGAAGCAATTGCAGCAACCTGCCTCAGGATGTTGGATTAATATTCATCCTCCCTTTGAACAAAATGAAATAGAGTCATTTGCAACAGAAAGGGAAATTCCCTCAGATTACCTCACCGATTCTTTAGACCCTGACGAAAGATCCCGCTATGAAAGATGGGATGAAAACCTACGGTTTATATTGATTCAGACCCCCATTCTCAATCCGGATGAAGAAGAGAATCAACCAGTTTACGTTACCGTGCCCATTGGCCTTTTACTTACACCTGATTCCATCATCACTATTTCAAACCATGAAAATACCATACTCAAAAAATTTATTGACAATAAAGTGAAGAATGCCGATCCTGGAGATATCAGGTCGTTTGTTTTACATATTTTAGATCAGAATGTGCTTGGATACCTGGATAGTCTAAAACGATTAAATCTCAAAAGAAATCTGATAGAGCAGGAATTGTATGACTCTGCTCGTAATGCTGAGCTAAAACAATTATTGCGTATAGAAAAGAGTTTGGTATATTTCGTCAATAGCCTGAGTGCTAATGATTTAGTCAAATTAAAAATGAAACGCACAGACTTTTTGCAAATAGCGGCTGATGAAGAAAAAGCCGATCTTTTTGAAGACATATTGATAGACAATAACCAGGCTCTTGATATGGCCAACAGGCATACTAATATTCTTTCCGGAACCATGGATGCCTATTCCAGCATAGTTTCTAATAATCTCAATAAATTCATCCAACGCCTGACGGTCGTAACTATCATTCTGATGGTGCCAACCTTAGTGGCTTCCTTTTTTGGAATGAATATCCCACTTCCGCTTACGGATAAACCAATGGCTTTTTTTTACATTTTGTTCGTATCTGCGCTCCTGGTGGTATTTCTGGTCTGGTTTTTCAGAAGAAAACAGATGTTTTAAGTAGCCTTATTCCCCTTGGGTTCTTCATAAAAAGCAGGTTTAGCTTACCATAAAACCTTATATGGTTAAGGATAGTATCGACTTACACATATTACAATTTTGAATTATGTAAAAATGGGGGGTAAGCATGATTATTTTCTAACCTGTCCTTTGCTTTAGATTTCACTTCTTTTTTGACCTTATATTTAGTTAAAATGAATCTATTTTATTTGGTACACAGTGAATATCAACTTAGTAATTAACAATTAATTTTATTATAATATGCTAAATGACAGTATTTTAAGTAAGTTATCAACACTATGTTGGTAACTTTAGAACATATTAAAAAAATCTTTCATTTATTTAGCAGTTCACTTGATGATTTTTTTTAATGTGTCTTAAAGAAGTACATACGAAAAATAATCAAAACCATAGCCGAAACGAAAAAAAAAATATAAAAAACTTATATAAAAAAAACCTATATAAAGTTTTGATTACTGAATAAGACTTTTAATTTTGATCCACAGTAGTGATTAATCGAATTTATCCTCCGAAGCGTCCCCACTGTAATCCATATAACGAATAATATTAACCAACAACAACTTAAACTGTCATCACAGTATGGAGCATGTAGTCGAACCCATTCTCAAAGAAAATCCGGATCGCTTTGTGATCTTTCCACTACAACATAATGATATTTGGAAATTTTATAAAGATGCGGTAGCCGGATTCTGGGTAGCCGAAGAGATTGACCTTGCTCCTGATTTGGTAGACTGGCATGAAAAACTGACCGATGATGAACGTTATTTCATCAAACATGTATTGGCTTTCTTTGCCGCGAGCGACGGAATAGTAAATGAAAACCTGGCGGAGAATATGCTCAGGATGGTGCAATACCCGGAAGCCAAGTTTTTTTATGGATACCAGATCATGATTGAAAACATTCATTCTGAGACTTATTCACTTTTAATTGATACGTATATCAAAGACCCACAGGAGAAGAATTACCTTTTTCATGCAGTAGATCACATGCCTTGTGTACGGAAGAAAGCAGATTGGGCTCTCAGGTGGATTTCCCAGGGGTCTTTTATCACCCAATTGATTGCTTTCGCCGCTGTTGAGGGCATATTTTTCAGTGGTTCATTTTGTTCGATCTTCTGGCTCAAGAAGAGGGGACTCATGCCGGGGTTGACTTTCAGTAATGAATTGATCTCCCGCGATGAAGGTCAACACTGCGATTTCGCTTGTTTGCTGTACAATAAATTCATTCAAAATAAATTACCTAAATTACAGGTAGAAGAAATAATTCGGGATGCCGTTTCGATAGAAAAAGAATTTGTGTCTGATGCGTTACCCGTAAAACTGATTGGCATGAACGCTGATCTGATGTGTCAATATATTGAGTTTGTTGCCGATCGCTTATTGGTATCACTCGGCAATGAAAAAATATATAATGTCGAAAATCCATTCCCTTTCATGGAAATGATTTCACTGTCGGGAAAAACCAATTTCTTTGAGAAGCGGGTAGGAGAATATAAAAAATCAGGAATAGGGACTACCCGGGAGAATCAGGTATTTAGTGTGGATGCTGAATTTTAAAAACTTGTAAACAATACATATGATAAAATAAAAGGATTTTTTTTAATAAGAAACTACAACTACATCGACCACTACGAAACCAAAACTCAAACACGAAGACAAAAGGATTTCAAAACCATTAAAAAGAAAACTACAAAATGAAAGTACTCAAACGAAGCGGCAAACAGGAGGAGGTGTCTTTTGACAAAATCACTGCCCGTATCAAAAAACTTTGTTACGGACTCAATTCTACTTATGTGGAACCCTATGAGATTGCCAAACGGGTGATCATCGGCCTTTATGACGGAGTGAAAACCACTGACCTCGATGTATTAGCCGCCGAGACAGCTGCATCACTTGCCACTGTGCATCCCGATTATGCTTTATTAGCTGCGAGAATTGCCGTTTCCAATTTACACAAGGAAACTAAAAAATCATTTTCAGATACTATACAAGATCTGTACAACTATGTAGATCCTAAAACCATGCAACCGGCAGGTCTTATTGGTAAAGAAACCCACGATATTGTGATGAGATATGCTGACAAATTAGATTCAGCCATCATTTATGATCGCGATTATAGTTTTGATTATTTTGGATTTAAGACACTGGAAAGGTCCTATTTATTGAGAATGTATGGCCAGGTGGTTGAGCGCCCGCAGCATATGCTCATGCGAGCAGCAGTGGGCATTCATGGGGAAGATATTACCTCTGCAATTGAAACCTACGAACTCATGTCAGAAAAGTGGTTTATTCATGCCACTCCTACTTTATTCAATGCTGGCACCCCCAAACCACAGCTATCTTCTTGTTTTCTTTTGAGTATGACTGATGATAGTATCTCAGGCATATTTGAGACATTGGGTAGATGCGCTAAAATTTCCCAAAGTGCAGGTGGGGTAGGGTTAAGCATACACAATATCAGAGCACAGGGCTCCTATATTAAAGGCACTGGCGGTACCAGCAATGGTATCATCCCGATGTTGAGAGTATTTAATGACACGGCCCGGTATGTAGATCAGGGGGGAGGTAAGCGCAAAGGTGCCTTTGCAGTCTATCTTGAGCCATGGCATTCTGATATATTTGAATTTCTGGAATTAAAAAAGAATAACGGGAAAGAAGAAGTACGAGCACGAGATTTGTTCTATGCTATGTGGATTCCGGATCTTTTCATGGAAAGAGTAAAAGCCGATGGTTCCTGGTCTCTGTTTTGCCCTAATGAATCTCCAGGACTTTATGATACCTACGGCGAAGAATTCAATAAACTGTATACTAAATACGAAAAAGAAGGCAAGGCCAGAAAGGTAATCCGCGCACAGGATCTTTGGTTTGCCATTTTGGAATCTCAAATCGAAACCGGTACACCTTACATCCTGTACAAAGACGCGGCCAATCAGAAATCGAATCAAAAAAATCTGGGCACTATCCGGTCTTCTAATTTATGTACTGAAATAATGGAGTATACTTCAGCAGATGAAGTAGCAGTATGTAATCTGGCCTCCATTTCTTTGCCGAAATACATCACAGGCAAAGTATTTGATCATCAGAAATTAATGGAAATCACCCGTGTGATAACCCGCAATCTCAATAAGATCATTGATATCAATTATTATCCGATACCGGAGGCGCGCAACAGTAATTTCCGGCATCGCCCGATTGGAATTGGAGTGCAGGGGCTTGCTGATGCATTCATCCTTATGGGTTTTGCTTTCGACAGTGAGGAAGCCCGTAAGCTGAACAGGGAAATATTTGAAACAATTTATTACGGTGCCTTGCTGGAGTCTTGTACCTTGGCCGAAAAGCATGGTGCATACGAAACGTTCCAGGGATCTCCCTCCAGTAAAGGCATACTGCAATACGATATGTGGAATGTAACACCCACCACCAGATGGAACTGGGTGGAGCTGAAAATGAAAATCAAAAAACACGGCCTGCGAAACAGCTTGTTATTAGCACCAATGCCGACTGCATCAACCTCGCAGATTTTAGGCAATAATGAATGTTTCGAACCCTATACTTCCAATATCTATACCCGTCGTACACTTAGCGGGGAGTACGTAGTAGTAAACAAACATTTACTCAATGACCTGGTCAATCTAGGTCTCTGGACCAAAGAAATCCGTGAAAAAATAATAGCATCTAATGGTTCCATTCAGCATATAATGGAGATCCCAGCGCAATTGCGCGATCTGTATAAAACAGCCTGGGAGCTAAGTCAGAAAGTCTTGATCGATATGTCCGCAGATAGAGGAGCCTATATCTGTCAAAGCCAAAGCCTGAATTTATTCGTTGAAAATGCCAACTTTGCTAAACTGTCCAGCATGCATTTTTACGGTTGGAGTAAAGGCCTGAAGACAGGTATGTATTATCTGCGATCCAAATCAGCAGTTGATGCTATCAAATTTACTCTTAGCGACGAATATCAAAAGAAATTTGTAACCAAAGAGCCCAACCCAGAGATGACAGTAAGTGATCTTCGGGAGCAGGTGATCCCATCTGCCAGACCACAAGGGGTACCTTCACAAGTACCTCAAGAAATGGTGGATATGATGGAACCTGTAATGGTTACTGACGAGATTAAAGCCTGTAGTATAGATAATCCGGATTGCGAGGCTTGTAGCGCATAGGGGGCAAGACAAGCATTAATCGACTGTATATCCTGGTATTCTTTTATAATAATAATTTGCATCAAATCCAAGTAGGAAATGGGATAAGTTATTTAATTTTAGTAAGGAAACAAAAAAAAACGAAACCAATATTTTCAGTTATTCAAACCCTTTTCCGAGTGTATGTTTTTTGGAAAGGACTAGCCAATAAGTTTATATTGATGCCCTTTCTTGTATTTGGTACATCTTATCCGAAAGCGTATGCGCATGTTAAATTAACTTCTTTAAATTCACCAATAGTTCTTTCAAAATTCAAGAAGCCATCTTAGTGTCAAGCCGATACTACACTGAATGTTCATTCATCCACTCCACAAACAAGTTCATCGCCTTGGCCCTATGGCTTATCCTCGATTTTATACTATCATTCAATTCCCCGAATGTTTGGTCATATCCCAATGGTTTAAATATAGGATCATAGCCAAAGCCATTTGCACCACGACCTTCGTAAGCTAAGTTGCCATACACTCTGCCTTCGAATAATTGGTACTCCATTCCATCATAGTATGCGATCATAGCAAGAAAATAAGCAGTACGATGATCGATGCCCATCATTTCACCCAGGACTTTGTTTAAATTATCTCCGGGATTTTTATGTTCACCGGCATATCGGGCACTTTTTACACCAGGTCGGCCATTTAAAGCCTCTACTACCAGCCCTGCGTCCTCAGAAAAACAGGGATGACCAAATAATTCGTAACCTTGTTTGGCTTTGGCTTTGGCATTATCTGAAAAAGTTGCATAAGGTTCTGCTAACTCTCCGCTAAATTGGATATCGTTTAATGAGACGACTTCGTATTTTTCGTTTAGCAGGGCACGGATCTCTTTTACTTTATTTTCATTTTGACTGGCAAAAAGAAGTCGTTTTTTTTCCATTTTATCTCGGAATTACATTACGATATTGATCATCTTACCAGGTACTACTACCACCTTTTTGGGCTGCTTACCTTCCAGCCATTTTTCTACAAGATCGAGTTTCAAAGTCATCTCCGTGAGTGATGCCTGGTCGGCCTCAGCAGGAAAATCATAAGTGCCCCTTTTTTTGCCATTTACGCAAATAGGGTAGGTGATGCTGCTTTCCTTTAAATATTCTTCATTCGCAACTGGATAAGAGGACAGATGTATTGATTCCCGATGACCCAATAATGCCCATAATTCTTCGGTGATAAATGGAGCAAAGGGAGCAATCAAGCGTACCAACGGATCCAATATTTCCCGTTTATTGCAATTCAATGACTTTAATTCATTTAAAACGATCATGAATTGGGAAACACAGGTATTGAATGAAAATCGTTCTATGTCATCCGTGATCCTTTTTATCCCTTTGTGTAAGATCTTTAATTCTTCAGGGGTAGCTTTTTCTTCAGAGATTGAAAGTATACCATTAGAGAAAAAACCGGCCCATAACCTGCGGACAAACTTCCCCACACCATCAATGCTGCGTGTATCCCATGGTTTTGATTGCTCCAATGGACCAAGGAACATTTCGAATAACCTAAAACAATCAGCGCCGTATTCCGCTACCACATCATCTGGGTTGATGACATTGTAAAGTGACTTTGACATTTTAGCCAGTTCGCCATGCGTATACAATTTGGCATGATCCGGATACTGATCAGATTTGAAATCACCTTGCTCGGTTCTGAACATGGCTTCTCTGTATTCTGGAATAAATTCAATGAATTTTTTTATCCCTTCTTTATTCAGATAGGATTTCATAGATCCAAAATCCTGAACATACTGGATAGGTACATATAAAGTAATGTATTCACTTTCGTTTTTGATTAATGATTTTGATACAAATACTTGTACTCCGTTTTCCTTTTCTTTTTTCAAAAAGATACTTTCAGAAATACCCTGGATCTTACCCTGGTTTAATAGTCTCTTGTAGGGTTCTTTAGTAACCGTATATCCGAGATCAAATAAAAATTTATGCCAAAACCTGGAATATAAAAGATGACCTACTGCATGCTCGGTCCCGCCAACATAAAGGTCTACATCCTGCCAGTATTCTATGGCTTTCTTACTGGCAAATTCATTTTCATTATGCGGATCCATATAACGCAGAAAATACCAGGATGACCCTGCAAAGCCCGGCATCGTATCCGTTTCCCGGGTAAATCCATTTGACAGATGTACCCAATCAGTCAGTTTTGCAAGTGGTGCTTTACCTTGACTTGGTTTGAAATCGTCGAGATCGGGTAACAA
>CAYNIG010000250.1:0-7311 GCA_964396995.1 uncultured Saprospiraceae bacterium
GACAAAGAAAGTAAAATGTAAATAAAACTTTATTTAATTAACCAGCAGACCCTAAATACTTAGCCAATCCTTTTATCCTGCAATTAATAAGACATCAGCTTCATGGATTTGGCCAGGTATTTTGCAATAGGCCAAAATCTGATGAGGCATTCTTAAATTAAATACTCTGTAAATCTCATTTCACCACAGAGGTATGCCCAGCCAACAATTTCCATCCATTTTTTCTTTTGATCATAGTACCTGACTCCAATAAATTAGTGGTATAGGTATTCCCTCCGGTGTCCACACTATTTGAATTTACATGGGCCGTATAGCCTGCATAGGTGGCAGAGTATGGAAATACCTGAATGGAATGATAGGTATTATTTATAGACTTTATTCCTGGTGCTATCCCTGAAATAATCGCCTTTATGGAATCGTACTGTAAAGCAGAAGTATAACCTGGAGGTATCCAATAGAAATCAGAGGAACTATCCAGGAAAGAAAATTCAGCCAGGAGCCCATCCTGACTTATAGCCCGGGTATAACGGTTAAGTACTTCGGTTATTTCATTGGAGATAGCTGCTTTTTCAGTCAGGGTTAATTCTTTTTGATTACAAGCAAAAACAAATAGCAATGGAATCAATAATCCAGCCATTCGGAGAGTTGAGTGTAAACCCAATCTATAATTTAATCCCGCCGGAACACAGCTGGCGGAATGGATTTTATCTTGGGTATTTAAATTGGAATTCATAATTGAAAAATGAATTTAATTTAGCTAAAAATCAATTTCTCAAAAATCCAACCAGGTCTGCCACATCCCGATCCGATAAATTAAGTTGATGCGCAGGAGGCATAAGGCTCGTATTAGTTACTTTTTTTTCTATCAATTTTGTTTTTTCTATACTATGCAGAGCTCCGGAGATGTCTTTTATGGAAATGGTTGCTCCATCACCTACCAGGAATCCAAAATAGTTTTTATCCTTAGTCTTAAAAGAGGACAGTTCGTAGCCGAAAGCAATATTGGCAGCAGGATTGATGATGGCATCGATCAAGGTGCGTGTATCCAGCTTTTGCCCTATGGTAGAAAGGTCAGGTCCGATATCTTTGCCTATATTATTTTTCTTATGGCAAGTAGCGCAACTGGTTTCAAATTTCATTTTTCCATTCTCCGTATTCGCCTGCATTTTACTGATCATTTCTATAGAATATTGATGCGATTTTTTTTCAGTCCGCCGCCAGTACAAATCTCCGGCCATAGCCCGTACACTGGCATCGGGATTGTTTATTATTATTTTTGATATAGTATCTCTTAGTTTTCCGGAGATTCTGCCATTGGAAGCCAAAGACAGTAATATTTTTCCTCCTTCTGCACTGGATGCCAATGCTACTCCGGCTATTATCCTTTCAGCTTCAGTGCCTTTACCTAACACGATATCCTGTTTTTTTATCAATGACTTTTGTTCTTCAGAGAGAAAAGCATTGATTTTGTTCCAGTCATAAATCGTTGCCCAATCATTCGTTCGCCTGAAATTAACCCACCAAAATGCCTGGGCTTTAATAAGTGAATCAGTGCTTTGACTTAAGTCGATCATGGATTTAATGGCGTTTGTATCATTGATGAATGCCAGTGTGGTGATCAGTTTTTCTTTTTGCCCGATGTGTAAAGAATTTTTTTGAAGTTGGGAATGCAATACGGATACACTGGATGGAGCTGTTAGGGTGAATAATTGATTGTACAATACATCTGGCCAATCAGGTGATTTCGTTTTGTCGGACAATAGATCATTAAATACATTTTCTTCCTTTCCATCACATGCAATAGCAAATGCGGCATTGTACCAGGGATCATTATCTGGATAAAATTGTATTAGTTGTTCCAGTATTCTTTTACTTTTTTCATAGGGAATATCCCGAATGGAAATGGCGATTTCCCGTAAGATCGCTGGACCGGGATTTAGCAATAGTGAATCAATAGCCCTCATCAGAAAATCAGGTTTGTTTTTAATTGCTCTGAAGGCAGCTATCCTGATATTTTCATTCTGATCAGCAAGAAATGGTAAACATTGTCCAGGCTCAATACCGGATAATAAATAAATTGCTCTTGATTTTAAATACGGCTCTGCATCATTTAAAAGTGTATGGATAAGTTCATTCGCATTAGTACTGCTTTTGATAGCTTCATAACCAAGATTGCGTACATTAATTGCAGGACTTTTTATGGCAACCAGTTTTCCTGCATCGGTTGAAATATCAATTTTGGGTGCCTTTAATTTTTTGTTCTTTGGACTGATCCGGATGATTCTTCCATAGCCGATAGTATCATGCATTGCATGGCCTCCCACTATAGGGTCAAACCAGTCTGCAATATACATGGCACCATCCGTACCAACGCATACATCACTGGGCCTAAACCACATTCTTTTATCGCTGATATCATTATTCCATTGGTAGTTAATATTGTCAACTGAAAGGGTGGATACCAGATTATGCCTTTTCATACTATATCCTGCCCCATCGGGCTGTGGCCAATAAGCATATATTGCATTGCGCCCGGCCTCTGCACTCAATACCATTCCATTGAAACGATCACCCAATGCATTTCCTTCGTTGATAGCCATTCCCGTAGGAGATCCAGCTCCTGCATTATCACTTACCGGCATTACCCCAGGATCTGATTGATGCCAATGTGCAGTAAATAGATCTTGCCATGGTCTCCGGTCACCCTGCCAGCTCCGGGTACCATCCTTACTGAAAAAACCAGCATTACCACCTTCCATCAGATAGGAGGTACGGCAAGCCATCACCTGGTCATCATTGTCATTTTGCCACAGGTTGCCATAGGAATCAATGGTGATTTCATAGCTGTTTCTAAAATTATGGGCCATTACTTTGAGATCTTTTATCTCTTTGTTTATACGCAGGGAAAGTCCGCCTACCCATACACGACCATCATCCGATTTTTGATTTCCTTCATTCTTTGTATTGTATGGGGTACCACCGGTATACATGCTGCCACTGCGGAGTTGCCAGCCGGATCTATCCTTTACATTATGCGGACCCGCATTACCGGTATTAAAATACCATTGACCATCTGGTCCGGCAAGAAGGCTATGAAGACTATGATCGTGGTCCAGGCCTCCAAATCCGGATAAAACTATTTCTTTATGATCCGGGATATCATCTTCATTTTCATCAGTATATATTATCAAATTAGGCGCACAGGAAACTATAATTTTTTTTCCAATCACTGCAATCCCTAATGGAGCCACGAGGTCAGTATCTTGAATAAACAGGATAGAGGTATCTGCTATTCCATCCTGGTTTGTATCTTCCAGTATCATGACCCGGTCGCCTTGCTGGTGATGCATTCTATTGGGAGAATGAGGGTTAAAATCACGATAATTCACCGCTTCGGTGACCCAAATTCTGCCTTTGTAGTCCACATCCATATTGGTAGGATTATAAAACATGGGGCTTTCTGCCCATAACTGTGCATCCAGGTCATCAGGTAAATACAAAGCGGTCGAATCATTGCCAATGAATACTTTATGCATGATTAAAGTATCCGGGGGTGAATTCAAGTCTGTCTTTTGTTTCGGAATGAATTCTTTGCATTGAATAAGAATCAATAGTAGTGTAATGGTTAATATAAATCTCATGCTAATAAAGATCGGACAAATTGATTATTTAATTTATAACTTGGTAACATCGTGCTTCCCTCCGGAACAGCACCTTCTATTTGTATATTGCCGCTATAGTTGATATCCTCCAAACATTTTTTAACTTTATTAAAATCAACTTTGCCCTGACCCAATAAAAATCCATTTTCCTTAAAATGAAATTCACAAATCATATTTTTACTTCCCAACCAACGGATCTCATGGTATATATCATAGCCCATTTTTTCACTGTTGGCCACATCGTAGTATACCCTGAGATTGGGTGATTGAACTTTATCTATTATGTACATATGTTCTTCTGCACTGAGCCAGCTTTCGATACCAAGAGTGATACCCATTTTCTCAGCGTGGGGACATGCCTGCTTAAGTTTTTTGATTACCACTTCAGTACCGGAAGGATCATTTTTCAAATCATTTTTACTAAAGAAAGCAAGAAGTACAACGTTTACACCTATTTTCTTAGCGACTTCTATACTGTCATACACCCATTGATCGGTACGGGGATCTGATTTATAAGGTATATTATTTAATTCTCCTATAGCAAGTCCCGTAAATTTCACCTTAAAAATTTTAGCAAGTTCTTTATATGCTTTTTGTATTTCAGGTTTGCGCAGATGCATTTCATTTTCTGCCAATCCAAGGCTTACCTGGACCCCATCCAGACCTATGATCCGAGCCATTTCCATAGAGCCTAGATTGGAAGTATTATTTATTGACCAATCGCAGGCACCGATAGTATACTTCGGGCGGTTATCATGAAATATATTCAAGACAGAAGCGGCAGGAATGAAACCAGCACCCAGGACTAAAGAGGAATTTTTAATGAATTCTCTGCGATAATTTAATTTTGGCATACTTAAATATAATATAAGCGGTTGGAAATTTAATTATTAAATATACAAATAGAAGGGGATGGATACCTACTTGCTTTGCCTTAAACCATTAACCTTTCAATTGTTAATTTCCTGTTTATCCTTCCGGATTATGCAATACTTATTTAGTAAATTTGCGTTCTGATACTCAATCGATTAAAACTTTGTTTGGAATGTTGACTAAAGCCTGGCAAAAATTATTGTCTATCACCAATCCCGGCGGCAAACCATTGGGACCTGGCAGACATAAACTGGCTAAAACCATGTGGGCAATTACAATTGGCGGTGTACTTTTTGTGATTGTTTTTTTCATCTATCTTTCATTTCAAGATTTGCCGACTTTTGACGAACTGGAAAATCCTAAATACGATTTTGCTACGGCAGTCTATTTTAATGACAATACAGAAATGGGTCGACTATTCAGGAAAAACAGGGTTGGGGTCAACTATACGGATTTGTCTCCACACCTGGTCAATGCATTATTAGCTACTGAAGATGCTCGATTCAAAAGTCATGCGGGAGTTGATGTTGAAGCTCTGTTCAGAGTGATGGTAAAAACAGTAATGCTGGCTCAGTCAAAGAGCGGTGGCGGCAGTACCATTACACAACAATTGGCCAAACTATTGTATTCCAACAGGGACTTTAGAGGAATGAATGAATTGGAGAAAAAAATAGCGCTCATTCAAATCAAGTTTAAAGAATGGATCACAGCTATAAAACTCGAACGCAACTATACCAAAGAAGAGATAATCGCTATGTATCTCAACCAGGTAGATTTTGTTTACGATGCTTATGGAATAAAAGCGGCAGCCGAAACCTATTTTAATGCAAGACAAGATTCACTCAAAATTGAAGAAGCAGCTACCCTGGTCGGAATGCTGGTGAATCCATATTTATATAATCCTAAGCGTTTTCCTAAAAATTCAATGAACAGACGAAATCTGGTATTGGAACGCATGGCAGGCAAAGGGCATATCTCTCAGGCAGAAAGAGATTCACTCAAACAAATTCCACTTGATGGTTCCAGCTTTAAAAGAAGAACCCTATCTGAAGGCAACGCGCCCTATTTCGTCGTGGAATTAAATAAATGGCTATCCGAATTATTTCAGCAGCCGGAAATGAGAAAACCTGATGGAAGTATATATGATGTGTACAAAGACGGGCTTAAAATATTTACTACTATAGATCCGGTGTTGCAGGAACTGGCGGAGAAAGCAGTTTGGACACATATGCCAAAAGTGCAAAAACAACTTTTTTTGACCTGGAAAGGGATGGATCCGTGGACATTTGAAGCGGATGAAAAACAAAAAGAACAAAGACGATATAAACTGCAAAGTCTGATAAGGGAAAGCGAACGTTTTCAAACCTTAAGAGACAAACACCTGGGAGAATTGCTGGACAGCATCAATAAAAATTACGATATATTGCTCACCGACATAGATATCCTTCGAATGACGGAGGAAGATTCGAAAAAGGGGAAGATAGATGGGTATATAAAACAAAACATTCTAAGCCAGGATCGTGCATCTAAATACAGAAAACTAATGAAAGATGATCTGTGGCCGGCAACCAACAAAGCCTGGAATGCTTTATTAAAAGAATCTGAAAAGCAGTTTAATGCCCGCGTAAAAATGCGCGTATTTGACTACAATGACCAACATGAAAAGGACACTGCCATGACTCCCCTGGACAGTGTAAAATACATGGCTATGATATTGCAAACAGGTAATATGGCTATAGAACCCGGCACAGGCAAAATACGTACATGGGTAGGAGGTATTGACCATCGGTATTTTAAATTTGATCATATTACTGCTGACAGACAAGTAGGTTCTACTTTCAAACCCTTTGTCTATGCAACGGCTATTGGCTTCAAAGCAATGTCTCCCTGCCTTCAAGTAGTAGACCGGCCATATACGATTTCTCCCGGCGAAGGTAATTTCAGACTTATATCCACCTGGGCCCCGCATAATTCAGAAGGCTATTTTTCTAATAAGCCAATGAACCTGTACCAGGCCTTATCCAATTCAGTAAATTCAGTTTCGGTATACCTGATGAAAGAACTGGGCAATGCCGATATAGTTTGTGGTTTGGTTAATGCCATGGGTATTGACAGCTCGAAGCGTAGAAGCGATGGAGAATATCGAGTACCCCGTCAGCCTTCCATTTGCCTGGGATCATCAGATCTGACCGTAATGGAAATGACCGGGGCCTATTCCACCTTTGCCAATGACGGAAAATATGTAAAGCCCTATTTCGTAGATCGAATAGAAGATCAAAACGGCAGAATCATATATCAGGCAAAAGTGGAAGAATCAAAAGCATTACCCTCCGGTGTAAACTATGTAATGGTAGATCTTCTAAAACGAGGATCCACGGTGAGGGATGGTTCAGTAAAATCAATTCATGGTGGCAAGACAGGTACCACTAATAGTTATAAAGATGGATGGTATATGGGCATCACTCCGGGATTGGTTGTTGGCACCTGGGTTGGTGGAGATTTGCCCTGGATAAGGTTCAGGTCACTGGCTATGGGCCAGGGATCACAAATGGCACGACCAATATTTGCAGATTTCCTCAGGCGCATTGAAGCCGATCCGAGACTTAACTGGGATCCCAAACGGGATTTTTTCAAACCAGCTACTATAGGAATAGAGATGAACTGTGCAGCGTATGATTCTGTAAACGTGCACGATCAGAATCTCATAAAACAATCCCGCAAGCTCGAGGATGAGTTTGATAATTTGGATCAAAATAAATAATATTTTTTTTGCACT
>CAYNIG010000251.1:0-7309 GCA_964396995.1 uncultured Saprospiraceae bacterium
CTACTGACTTTCCTTCAGCTTGTCAACTACTATAAATGGGTTAAATCAATGCAGCAGGGGCCATGAGGCAGATGTCATTTAAAAAAGTAACTGATTCAGAGATGTCCATTAGCGGTCCGTCCTGGTATTGAACTTTGAATAATGAAAATAATTTTATATCCATTTTCGCATGCCCGTTTTTGTACCGGTGATAGCCGGCTATAGGTAATTTTTTCATAACTGCAGTCATAAAAAACAACCTGGTTCCCGAGAGTAAAGAGGAGTACTGTTCTGTATGATGCTGCATCCATTCTGAATTTTCATTTTTCCTTATTCCACCTGAAAACAAAACATGAAAGTTTTTTATTTTCGGCTTGCCCATACTTCCGGTGTAATGAATGTATTTTTTTACCAGTTCAGGCAGGTGCTGGATGTCTTTTTCCAGCAATAACTCGTCAGAATGAATCGATTTTTCCAACAGGAGTTCATTTACTTCTCTTGTATATGTCCTGTGGAACTTCCATTGAAAAAACTGGAATAAAGTAATGAATAAGATCAATCCATTTGGGATCGTACCAAACCTGGCATCAGCCCAGTTTGAGATAATCAGGTATTGTGAGAGTGAAATGGCAATCAAAGAAATCAACCACCAGGCATCGGTTTTCAGCCAATACAGTATGCCGCTAAGAAATAATAGTAAGAATGCCAATAGCCACAATACTCCGGTAAACCTGGAAATGGAAGTGGTAGATGGGATGAAACTCATCATATTAAAAGCTTTTGAAAATCCTATGATGTGAATTATGGCATGTAATACAATAAGAGTCATAAAAAAATATTTCATGGAGTGCCGGTTTTATAAAAGTTCAATTAAAATTGGGATTGCTTTGTATTTTAGTTTCGTATTTTGATCAATTCTATTGCTGACTTTTATCAGAGACAAGAGTTGAATTTTAGTTTTAAAATCAACTAAAAATCTTGTCTCCAGGTAGGAAAGGGTAGTGTGAGGATTTGAATAAAAGAATATTATTTTAAACTTTTAAAACTTAAGACGATGCGGGAATTTTTTTTGATAATACATTTTATCGGTCTGGCAATGGGCTTGGGTACCAGCCTGGGCTTTGTTTTTCTGGGTAAGGCTGCTGCGGCAATGCCACCGGAAGACAGGGGGAAATTCATGATGAATGTGCTTAATTTGCGCCGTATGGGACAAATAGGCCTGGTATTACTGATCCTTTCTGGTTTGTACCTGATGACCCCATATTGGAAGACACTTTTTGTACATCATACCCTGTTGACAAAATTGGTATTAGTGTTGGTTCTCATCGGCTTGCTGACTTACTCTGAAAGCCTGGTCTCTAAGGCACTAAAGGAAAATCCAGCCCTATACCTGGGTAAGATTAAACAATTAGGCCCATTTACTTTACTGATAGTCTTGGGTATAATTATCATGGCAGTGTTGACTTTTAAATAAATCCGGGGCTACAAGGGGCTTACCTGATTACATTGCATTCTCCCATACCGCAGGATCAATCTATGATTAATGGCTAACCTAGCTCTTTGTTTTATTCGAAAATCTGATATGGAGAACCAATCATTTAAATAAAATTCTCCCTACATTTATTCACCAAACGCATCGATTATGAAAATTTTGCTCAGCTCTGTTATTTTATTATTGCTATGTAACCAGGCTTTTTCACAGGCTAATCCCAACCCTGTACTAAATTCCCCGCGTACTCAAAAGCCCGTGATATTTGGAAAAGAATGGGTCGCAGTAACTGGCAAACCATTAGCTGCTACTGCAGGAGCTTCTGTATTTCAACAGGGTGGCAATGCAGTGGATGCTGCTTGTGCTATGATAGCGGCTACCTGCACGATGTTTGATGTCCTGAGTTGGGGAGGTGAAACTCAGGCATTGATTTATAATCCTCATACGAAAGAAGTAGTTGGTATCAATGCTTTGGGTGTGGCCCCAACAGGAGCTACCGCTGATTTTTTCAAGGATAAGGGAATGAAATATCCGCCATCCACCGGTCCATTAGCAGCGGTTACACCAGGCACACCAGGCGGAATTATGACTATGTTGGCCAATTATGGCACTAAAAGTTTGAAAGTAATATTAGGCCCTGCTATAGCTTTGGCTGAAGGATTTCAGGTAGATAATGATCTGGCTCGATCAATGGACAGGGGTAAGGATGAATTGTCATCCTGGCCATACAGTAAAAAAATATTTTTGCCCAATGGCAGTACACCGGCTCATGGTGAAATGCTGGTGCAGGCTGACCTGGTCATTACTTTGAAAAAATTGATCGAGACAGAGCAAGCTGCTTTAAAAAAAGGAAAATCACGTAAAGAAGCTATCATGGCCGCTTACGATCGGTTTTATAAAGGTGACATCGCAGATGAATTCGTAAGAGGAACACAAGAAATGGGAGGACTCATAACAAAAGGAGATCTGGCAAAATGGAAAGTGATCACCGAAAAACCATATAAAACAGAATATAAAGGCATTGAAGTATACAAGCTGAGGGAATGGCAGCAAGGCCCTGTAATGTTGCAGGCATTAAATATGCTTGAAAACTACGATCTGAAAAAAATGAAATACAACAGCACCCAATATATACATACGCTTTACCAGGTCATGAATCATGCTTATGCAGATAGAGACTTTTATTATGGAGATCCGTATACCGGACCTGCAGAGCCCATCAACGGATTATTGTCTAAAGAATATGCAAGGCAGAGAATACGGTCAATCGATACTTCCATGAATGATCCCTTGGTTTTACCTGGGGATCCTTATCCGTTTGAGGGCAAAGTAAACCCCTATCTGCATTATATCGATAAAATGAAAAAGGCCACTTCCCAGGTTCCTGATTTTGATGAAAACTTTATAAAAAATTTTTATGCGGGCACTACTTCGGTGACAGCCGCGGATAAAGAAGGATGGTTGGTAAGTGTAGTCCCCAGCGGTGGCTGGATGCCGGCATGCATCGCAGGAAATACCGGGATTGGCCTGAGCCAGCGAATGCAGTCCTTTGTATTGGACAGTGCCGAATGCCCTTTTAATGTGGTGAGCCCTGGAGTAAGACCCCGCGTCACACTTACTCCTACTATTGCAATGAAAGATGGTAAACCTTTTATGGCATTTGGAGTGCAAGGCGGGGACAGTCAGGATCAGAATTTATTGCAGTTTTTTCTGAACGTAGTCGAGTTTGGTATGAATGTACAGCAAGCCTGTGAAGCGGCTAATATCAACAGTTATCAAATGAAATCTGCTTTCGGGGATCATGAGCGAATACCCGGTAAAATTATGATCAATGCCAATACGCCAGCGGAAATACGGGAAGAATTGAAGCGAAAAGGGTATACACTGGAAGTAGTAAACCGAACTTCCGGTCCGATCACTGCCATTTACATTGATCATAAAAATAAGGCTATGTGGGGTGGGGCTAGTAATCACGGCGATGATTATGGAATCGGATGGTAAAAGCAACAAAGAATCGCTGGTTCGGTTTTTGTCTTGCACGAATCACCTTACACATGCTCAAGCGGTGGAAGTGTCCGAAACTTTTCAATATAAGCATATCAATAAAAATGACTATTTATTAGAAGAAGGTCGGGTTGCCAACGAATATTATTTTTTACAGGAAGGTTTTTTAAGATCCTATGTCTATGATGTACTCGGAAATGACATCACTACTCATTTTTACAAGCCACAGCAGCCGGTATTTGAAGTTTCCTCTTTTTTTACCCGTAGCAAATCAAAAGAGAACATACAAGCCATCACTTCTTGCTCCGGATGGTATATTAGCTTTGATCAATTAAATAGTTTATTCCACTCTCATCCCCAGTTTAGAGAGTTTGGCCGTACTATATTGGTAAACGGCTTCGCAGATTTGAAAGGGAGGATGTTGCTCATGTTAACCGAAACAGCGGAGAAGCGATACCAGGAACTACTGACTTCAAATCCTGAACTACTTAAATATGCATCTCTCAAGCATATTGCTACGTACCTGGGTATTACCGATACTTCACTTAGCAGAATCAGAAAGGAATATTCTAGAAAATAGAAAAAGTGAATTCTTGCCATTTGCCAAGAAGTCGGTGATAAAACGGTAGTTTATTTGCAGTTACAATTTAAAATACAGGTATGAATACTTTTTCATTGATTGAATTATTATGGCTAATATTCACTTTAATTTGTGTCATTGTCGTTGCGGTCGGGATTTATAAAGTGTCTAACAGCCTGGATTGGAATACTTCAAAAAAAACCAATATTTTATTAACTTTTATTCTATTCGTTTTTGCCTGGATGGTCACTTTGTATGGGTTGGCGGAAAATGGTTTTTTTGCCAATACCACTTCTTTTCCACCCAGGATCTTTATTTCAATTCTAATCCCTGCTGTAGCCATTACTCTATTTTCATTTTCACCTACTGGTATTCACTTACTCAGGGCCGTACCTGCCTATCAACTTATACTGATGCAAGCCTTCAGGATAGGGGTGGAATTCTTAATTTGGTATTCCTTTATTCAGGCCAAATTGCCTGTCCAGATGACTTTTGAAGGTAAAAATCTGGATATATTCTCTGGGATACTGGCCTTACCAGTTGGTTATTATATATGGAAAAATAAAAAAAATAGGTCTGCGTGGGTATGGGTTTATAATCTCCTTGGTATCGGATTGCTACTCAATATTTTAATAGTGGCTGTATTGTCATTTCCTACGCCTTTCCGGTATTTTACTAATGAACCATCAAATATTATTATTTCAACCTTTCCTTACATTCTCTTACCTGGTTTGTTAGTACCTATAGCCATTGCAATGCATGTATTCTCCTTAAGAAAACAAGTGTTGTCTGCGTCTTTCAGAGATTAAATTGCATTTAAACAAAACAGCCCAGTCTTTTAATTCCAGATTTCGCTTTATTCCGGACGAGCGCAATTTCATCAATTTTAAAAATCCCGTTATCTTTATCATCATGTCCGTAAGGATTATTCTTTTTTGTTTAATAGTAAGCTATTTTCCCGCTGCCGCACAAAGTGGGATGGAAACGGAATTTGGGCAAAACCGTATTCAATATCACGATGATTTTGATGACTGGTATCAATATGAAACACAGAATTTTGTCACCTATTGGTATGGCAAAGCCAGGAATGTGGGACAGCTCACTTTATCCATGGCTGAATATGATTTTACCAATATTGAAAATATACTGGAGCATAAACTCAACGATAAAATTGAAATCATCTGTTACACGGATATCAGTGATTTGAAACAATCCAATATAGGGGTGACCGATCTGGTTTTAGGTCAAAATGATCGTACCCTGGTTTCCGGCAATAAAATATTTGTTTACTTTGACGGTGATCACAGTCATCTGCGCAGACAAATCCGGGAAGGTATTGCGGAGGTATACCTGAATGCCATGATCTACGGTGGAGGCCTTTCTGGTATATTACAACGAAATGTGAAATTGAAAATTCCCGATTGGTTTAAAGAAGGTTTAATTGCGTATCTCGGTGATGAATGGAATGTGAGAGAGGACAATGCTTTCAGAGATTTGCTGCAAACTACACCTGCCAAAAAAAAGTTCGAATCCATAGCCAAAATCAATTCCCGGTTAGTAGGCCATGCATTTTGGAATTACCTCACCTATGAATACGGTAAATCCAACGTATCCAATATACTCTACCTGACCCGCATCAATAGAAATATTAAATCCTCCTTTCTGTACATACTGGGAATCCCTTTTGATCAGATTTCCAATGCCTGCCTTGATTATTTCAAAAAAAACTTTGCAGAAGATAGGAAATCATTAAGAGAATACAAAGGTCAGCAAAAGCTTACAGTAAAAAATAAAAAAAGAATTCCAATCAATCAGGTAAGGATATCTCCGGATGGAAACCAGGTAGCCTATTCTGTAAATAACAGAGGGAAGTACAAGGTATTTGTTCAAAAATTAAATGGAAAAGAAAAACCGGTTAAAATTTTGGCCGGTGGCATCAGAAATAATGTACAGGAAACCGATTTTTCAATTCCGGTGTTTTCCTGGCATCCAAATGCAAAAGAAATGGTTCTGGTTACAGAAAAGCGGGACCAATGGTGGATCTATCAAATTGATCTTACCACCAGAAAATCATTTAAAGACAAACTTGGTCCGGAATACCAGCGGGTGTATGCAGTAGATTATATAGATGATAAGAGTATCCTGTTAAATGCTTCCACGGATGCACTTTCTGATCTGTATATGTATTTACCTGTAACCCGGGAAAGCAGGCGCATCTCGCAGGATTTTTATGACGATCTGGATGCAAGCTATGGTAGCCTAATGGGTAAGAAAGGTATCCTTTTCAAATCCAATAGGATAATGGATAGTTTAAAAACCATGCCGGTAGACAGTATACTCCCGGTAGCACCATTTAATTTGTATTTTTTACCCTTCGAACCGGATAAACTGGCCAGTGCTAAAAAAGCAATCCGTCTTACAGAAAATTATTATTATGAAATAGACCAGCCTTCCATATCTGGCCCTGATCAAATTACCTTTCTTTATGATGAAAATGGAGTAAAACAAAGGAAAACCATTACCTTGAATAAAGAAGGAAATCAACTAAGTACGAGTTCCAGTCACTTAGACCATGATTTTGTGACTTATCACGCATCGGACAATAAGGGAGTGGCAGTGATCCATAGAGGAAGGAAAGTAGATATGATACGAGATGGTGTGAATACAAAAGATACTTTTGAATGGGCCCCCACCAGTTACCGCAAGCTCCAGATAAAAGCCAACAAAATTCCGGATATATTATCAAATGAAACACTTCCGGTACCCATACCCCAAAAAACAGAACCCGTCAACGATAAGCCTGTTGTTTTATTCCAATCCGAGTTTCCTGATTTTGAAAATAAAGACGACAAAAAACAATCCATTACTCCTGATAAGCGGAACGAAACAGCATCGGAAACGACAAAAAATGACGCTATAGTATCGAGGTTTAATCCTTCAGAAATAGAGGTGCCTGAAAAATTTTCATTCATCAGAATGATCTCTTCCCGGCTGAAATTTAAACTGCATGAGACGGTCAGTACCATGGATAATAGTTTGTTATTCGGTGGCCTTAATAGTTACGCAGGGCAAAGAATGGGATTTGAATATCCTCCGGCAGGCTTTTTATTAAAAGCAAAAATAAAAGATTTATTCGAAGACTATGCTGTTGAAGGGGGAGTACGTATACCCACCAATTTTAATGGTACCGAGTACTTTATGATATTTGATAATAATAAACGCAGAATAGACAAACGTTTTGCCATTTATCGCCAAAC
>CAYNIG010000252.1:0-7286 GCA_964396995.1 uncultured Saprospiraceae bacterium
ATACTGAATCGTCAGATTGTTCATTAGAAAATTCTAATGAACAATCTCGGATGAATTATTTTTGCAGTTAATCTTTTGGAGAATATGAAATTTCTATTCCTTTTACTTTTAGTGTTGAGTTTACCTTTTTGTAAAAATAGTGATAATACCACCCATTCTATCAAAATGCCCTCAACTGAAAGGGCCACCCTTGTATCAGATCAGTCAGCGCCAGTCAAAGAGTTTCCATTTGCGGTATTAGTCAAGGATAAAAATCAAGCCAACCACAACACTTCTGACATACTTGAAAAAAATGGAAAACCAACAGTTATCATGTTTTGGCTCACTACTTGCAATCCTTGTACGAGAGAATTAGCCTGCATAAAACAAAATTTTTCTACGTGGCAGCAGGAAGTGCCTTTTAATCTGGTGGCCATGTCTGAGGATAGAGATGAAAATTACCCTGCTTTCATACAAAGAGTGGAAAATGAATTATGGCCATTCAATGCCTATTGGGATTTTAACCGGAGTTTTAAAGAGTTAATGCCGGGTAGTTTAAATGGTTTACCTCAAACCTTTATCTTTAATAAAAAAGGGAAATTAGTATGGCAAAAAAGAGGATACTTGCCCGGTTGGGAAAAGGAAATCTTTGATAATATAAAGGCAGCCGCCAGATCATAGGAAATTTAAAACAGTTCTGATAGTTGAAATATGGTCATTTAGATACCTAAAATAATTTTAAATATTGTTAGAAAAGCACACCTGAAATTCCCTTACCTTTAGTAAAAATATTCAACAATTATGGCTATCTTAAAAGTAATCGAAGTGTTGTCAAACTCACCTAAAAGTTTTGAAGATGCAATTGAAAAAGCAGTGAAAAAAGCGGATAAATCATTGAAAAATATACGTTCAGTAAATGTGAATAATATGAGCGTCACCGTAGACAAAGGCAAAATCAAAGAATACCGGGTCAATCTTTCTCTCACTTTTGAACTTCAATAATAATGGCTACAGTAAAGGTAATCGAGGTGTTGGCTAATTCAACCAAATCATGGTCTGATGCTACAGAGCAAGCCATTGCAAAAGCCAGCAAAACATTGAGAAATATAAAATCAGCTAATATTCAAAATTTAGGGGTCACTGTGGAGAACGGAAAGATTAAAGAGTATCGGATTAATGCAAAGCTGACTTTTGAGGTAGATTAATCCCTTGTTTGATGACCAGTAAAGGCGAATTGGGATTATATATTCGCCATTTTTTTAAGGAGGTTTTACAAAATGTTTTGGCTTCCCTGTAAGAGTTAGGGATATTACGTTCTATTTGTCCATAATCTAACACCGTTATTTCATATTTATCTGTCAGCTTCTCCCAAAACAATTGCCTACCTTTGCCATCCAAATTATGATTAATATTACATTACCAGATGGTGCTGTTCGCTCGTATGAATCAGGCACTACAGCTCTTGAAATCGCCAAGTCCATATCTGAAGGACTTGCTCGCAACGTATTGGCAGTCAAGGTGAATGGTGAAATAAAAGACCTGACCATGCCCATAGTCAAAGACTCCGGAATTGAGCTGTTGACTTGGGATAACAAAGATGGGAAAAGTACCTTGTGGCATTCATCAGCCCACCTGATGGCTGAAGCATTAGAGCATTTTTATCCGGGTATCAAATTTTGGGTTGGCCCACCTGTTGAGAATGGTTTTTATTATGATGTCGATATGGGAGACCATCAGATTTCCAGCGATGATTTTAAGAAGATAGAAGATAAAATGCTGGAACTGGCACGCAAAAACAATGCTTATATTAGAAAAGAAATGAGCAAAGCGGATGCAATTCAATATTTTTCTGAGAAAGGCGATGAGTATAAATTGGATTTGTTGCAAAACCTTGAAGATGGAACTATCTCGTTTTATACACAGGGAAATTTTACCGATTTGTGCCGTGGACCTCATATACCCAATACTGGTTTTATCAAAGCAGCCAAATTAACCGCTATTGCAGGTGCATATTGGAAGGGGGATGAAAAGAATAAGCAACTGACCCGATTGTATGGAATTACTTTTCCCAAACAAAAAGAATTGGAAGAGTATCTCACCATGATCGAAGAAGCCAAAAAACGGGATCATCGGAAACTGGGTAAGGAGTTGGACATTTTCATTTTCGATGATGATGTAGGTCCCGGGCTGGCATTATGGCTGCCTAATGGGGCAATTATTATTGAGGAGCTGGAAAAACTGGCTAAAAAGACTGAACAGCAAGCTGGCTATAAGCGGGTAAAAACGCCTCATCTTGCCAAGGAAAGTATGTACCTCACGAGTGGACATTTACCGTATTATGCTGAAAGTATGTTTCCACCCATGGAGATGGATGGTGAAAAATACTATCTCAAAGCGATGAACTGCCCTCATCATCATAAGATTTTTGGAAGTCTCAATTCAACCTATCGCGATTTACCGGTAAGGTTGGCAGAGTATGGCACATGCTACAGGTATGAACAATCCGGGGAATTATTTGGTCTTATGAGAGTACGGTCACTCAATATGAATGATGCTCATATTTATTGTACAGAGGAACAATTTGCCGCTGAATTCAGGGCAGTGAATGATATGTATCTTAAATATTTTAAAATTTTTGGTATAGAAAAGTACGTGATGAGGTTCAGCACTCATAGTGCTGAAAAACTAGGTAAAAAATATGTGGACCAACCTGAACTTTGGCTCAAAACCGAGGACATGGTCAGAAGAGTGTTGATAGAGTCAAACATACCCTATGTAGAAGTGCCGGACGAGGGTGCATTCTACGGACCTAAAATAGATGTGCAGGTTTGGTCAGCCATCGGCCGTGAATTTACATTGGCAACCAACCAGGTAGATTTCGCAGTGCCGGCAAGATTTGGCCTGACTTATCGAGACAGTGACAATACCATGAAGACACCTATCTGCATTCATCGCGCTCCCCTGGGTACCCATGAGAGGTTCATCGGTTTTTTAATTGAACATTATGCCGGTAATTTCCCGCTATGGCTGTCACCCAAACAAGTAATCGTGTTGCCCATTTCTGATAAATACAATGATTACGCGAAAGAGGTATGTGCTGCTTTGTTACGGGAGGATATCCGTGCGCATGTGGATGAGCGAAGTGAAAAGATTGGGAGGAAAATACGCGATGCCGAGACTCAGAAAATCCCGATCATGCTGATCATCGGAGAAAAAGAAAGTACTGAAAATAAGGTGTCAGTCCGGGAACATGGAAAAGGGGATAAAGGTTCGGTTTCGTTGCCTGATTTTGTAAAAAATACCAGGGAATTGATTGAAGCCCAGACAGCATAAAAATTGAAGATATAATGTCAGGCATCGTCTCTATTCTTGCGAAACCGTTTGGAAAATATATTTCCGGCCAGATTAGAAAAATGGCTGTCAACGCCTTGGCAGATCAGGAAAAGTGGTTTTATCATTTAATTCGAACCGCCAGGCAGACCAGGTTTGGAATAGATCATGGTTTTGAGAAAATTCATTCCATTGCAGAATTTCAGCGATTGGTACCTATACGTGACTATGAAGAATTTAAGCATTATATACAGGAGATAAAAGAAGGCAAAGCCGACATCATCTGGCCTGGCAAACCATTGTATTTTGCAAAAACATCCGGCACTACTTCAGGGGTGAAATACATACCTATTTCAAAAGAAAGTATGCCCTATCATTTTTCAAGCGCACGGAATGCGGTCTTTAACTATGCTGCATTAAATAATGATTTCAGCTATCTCGACGGAAAGCTGATTTTTTTATCCGGAAGCCCTGAAACTTCTGAAATAGGGGGGATTCCCACCGGTCGCCTGTCCGGACTTGTTAATTTGCATATACCTGCCTTATTCAAGCGAAGTCAACTTCCAAGTTTTAAAACAAACTGTATTGAAGACTGGGATACCAAACTTGAAAAAATAATAGAAGAATGCATTGGTCAGGATCTTCGATTGATTTCGGGTATTCCACCCTGGGTACAGATGTTTGCAGAAAAAATTCTTGATCACACTGGAAAAAAAAATATCAGGGAAGTTTTCCCCAACCTCAGCTTATTGGTAAGTGGTGGTGTCAATTTTGCTCCATATAAAGCACATTATGACAGGCTATTCGGAGATAAAACACCTCGGGTCGATACCTATCCTGCTTCAGAGGGATTTATTGGATTCCAATATTCTCCCGGGAATTCAGAATTGATTTTAAACACCAATGCCGGAATCTTTTTTGAATTTGTTACCATGGAAGAATTAAAAAAAGATAATCCAAAGAGGCTAACCCTGTCCGAAGTAAAGACAGGTGAAACCTATGCTATTTTATTGAGCACCAATGCCGGTATGTGGTGTTATAACATAGGGGATACCATAGAATTTGTTTCGTTGGCTCCTTATTTATTTGTGATTAATGGAAGGGTGAGTCAATTTATATCTGCTTTTGGAGAGCATGTAATCGAAAAAGAAATTGAAACGGCATTATTAAATACGTGTGCAAAACATCATGCTTCTGTCACTGAGTATACAGTTGCTCCTGAAGTAAATCCGCAAGATCATGGAAAACCTTATCATGAGTGGTTTATAGAATTTGCAAAAGCTCCTGCAGATCACAGTTCATTTGCTTCGGATCTTGATTTTGCTATGACCGATCAAAACATTTATTACAAAGATCTGATCGTTGGACATATTTTACGGCCTCTCAAATTGCATTTTATGCAAACCGATGCGTTTAGAAATTTTATGAGAGATATTGGGAAATTAGGGGGTCAAAACAAGGTACCACACCTGCGAAACGATAGAAAGATAGCTGAGGGCTTGGTAAGATATATAAATTGAATTTGACTCGGTAAACAAAATTCTTACTAGTCCCTGATTTTATAGGCTTGCAATCATTTTATGTAATTCATCTCTGCTCATGCCTAATTTAGCCTGCAATTTAGTGTACATCAATCCTTTTTTACCCATATCAAATTTAAAATCCTGATCCTGTAATTCACTGAACTTTTGCTTCAGTTTTACTTTTTGTTCTTCCCAGGTCAATTTTATTAATTGTGATTCCATATTTTTTTGTTGATTGAAGAAAAAATTTAGTTCTATATCAGATTATTTAAAATGAGCTTTGATTACTGCCCTTTCCTGTACATCTGAAAGTTTTCCTACATTTTTCAATTCGATATTTGCATCTTCAAAATTTACATTTGCCTTGAGGTAATTGTATAGTTCAGTTTTGGCATCATTAGGACCAAATATCAATATGTCGTGGTAATCAATGATTTCTTTGCCGATAAGATTATAAAATTCAGATTGCTCTTTAGCTTCATTGTGATGCATATTGCTTTCGCCGGAATGTTTATGTTCCCGGTCTGTTGATTCAGCTTTATCCATATACATGTTGGTATAAGCTTTAATATGTGCATGAGTATGATTCATCCATACTCCTATTTTTTTTCGTATTGCCATTGGAGATAATTATTTTTTACTTCGAACAGAACCTGCCGGTACAGAGGGAATAAAAGCAGCTATTGAGGATTTGTTTTTATTGCTGGATTGATAATCAAAGACAGATTTGCCAGGGTCAGTATTTTTTATCTTTCTTATACCTTTGCCCTTTGTTATTAAATTATTTTTATTCTGATCTTTATCAGATAGTTGTAAAGATACCCTTTTATTTATTGGAAATGAGAATTATTAATTTTATTGGTATTAGAATCAGTTTGTTTCATCTCATTTTTGTGGAAAGGACCTGGAATTCAGAAACCATTACGCAGAATCCGGCATCAAAAAAAAGACAGGGTGGTTAACAGGCAGCTTCTTTACACCAATCCTCTCAGTATATCATTTGGTGTCACAATCCCAACCAATTCATCTTCTTTGACTACGGGAAGGCAATGAAAATGATTATTGAGAAAAATATCTATTGCAACTTCGATTTTATCATCTGGTTCCAGTTTTCCCAATCGGGTTCGCATAAGGTTTTTAGCTTTGATCCATCCTGTTTCCAATACCGCGGCTTCAATACTTTCAAGTTCCACTGCTGACGGATTTACCAAAAAAGATACTTCTGACAGGCTGATAAGTCCTTTTAGTTTTTTGTATTCAACTACCGGAAGATGGCTGATATTAAAAACGGTAAAAAGTTCTTTTACTTTTTCAAGGTCGGCATCTTCTGAAATGGTAACCAGTTTGGTATTCATTATTGAGGAAATGGGATCTTTTACATTCATAGGTTTAAGATTTAAATTTGAATCAAAGCTATCCTCTACAAAGGGTTTTATAAGAAAATGAAGATCAATGTTTGTAATGATCCTGGTCAGTGGCAAGCAATTATTTTCTAACTTTCAATTTTATAGTGTATTTTCTTAATTTTAGATCATGACTTTTTACATAAAATTATTTTTTATTTCATCTCTGGTATGTTTTAAATCAATATTGAGCTCTGGGCAAGGACAGACTGTTCCAAGATATGATCAATCCAAGGAAGGTTTTTTAGTATTTCATCCCATCCGGACAGATGCCGCTGGAAAAATTTTGCCCTGGTTTTCATCAGATCCGGGAAGATCCTATGACCATGCAATACGATCTGTTTGGGAATTTTGGCAAACCATGCGACAGGATATCAATGGACTCCCATATTATATGAATCACCAGGTATGGCGACCCCATAACGACCCTCGCGGTATTGGAGGCGATCAGTTGGCCATGGCCTTATCCTCTTGGACATTATTATATCAGTATACTGGGGACGAACGGGTAAAAGAAAATATGAAGTTTATAGCGGATTATTACCTCACTCATAGCCTATCCCCTCCAAATGCCCGGTGGCCTCATTTACCATACCCTTACAATTCTCTAGTTTATTCAGGAGTATACGATGGCGATATGGTAATAGGGAAAAATTTTACTCAACCGGATAAAGCGGGATCATTTGGTATTGAACTGATGCATTTATATAAAATCATAAGTCAGTATCAGTTTCCACATGCTACAGAATCTATTTATTTGCAATCAGCCGTAGATATTGCCAATACCCTGGCCAAAAATACACAGGTAGGTAGCAGGGACCAATCACCATTGCCATTTAAAGTAAATGCCATCACGGGCGAACTGGGCGTGCTAAAGGAAAATACAAAAGAAGGATTGAAAACCATTAAGTCATCTTATACCACAAACTGGGTAGGTACTTTAGAGCTGTTTGAAGAGTTGATAAAAATGAAAAAGGGAAATACGGCAGCTTATAAAAATGCTCATTCCACTATTCTAAACTGGATGAAATCCTATCCTATGAAAAATAAT
>CAYNIG010000253.1:0-7262 GCA_964396995.1 uncultured Saprospiraceae bacterium
ACAAAGAAAGAATGGCAAATAAAAAAAATTATACTTAACCAGCAGACCCTAATTATTGTTTCATATTGAAGTGTAAAGACCGGTTATTTAAGTTACAATTAATATCATCAATTGTGTGATAACTTTTGTTATCTCATCAAAATATGTTTCCGTTGGAACTCTTTATCTTAGTAGTAATTTTAAAAATGAAATGCCAAACAAACTGGTTATTTTAGGATTGGCTTTTATTATAGCAAATATTGGAAGTTCACAACATGAAGTGGTATGTGGGGGAATAGTAAGAGCAAATACAGCATCAAAATTCATTTCGTTGGTCTTTACCGGAGACGAATTTGCTGACGGGGGTGACCACGTATACCACATTCTCAACAGGAACAAAGTCAAAGCATCCTTTTTTCTTACGGGTAATTTTTATGCTAATCCCTACTTTAGCTCATTAATCAAAAAGCTAAGGAAAAAGAAGCATTACCTGGGTCCTCACTCTGACAAACATCTTTTGTACAATGATTGGGCTGATCGCAGCAAAACCCTTGTATCCAAAGATTCGTTTCTCCGCGATCTCGATGAAAACTATAGAAAAATGAAAGTAGCCGGTATTGCAAAAAAAGAGGCACATTATTTTATGCCACCCTTTGAATGGTATAATGATACTATTTCTGCATGGACAGAAGAATATGGATTACAAATAGTAAATTTCACACCGGGTACTTATTCCAATGCAGATTACACCTTTCCCGAAATGGGTGATAAATATCGAAGTACCGAATGGATTTATAATAAGATATTGACCTTTGAAGAAAATTACTCGCTCAACGGGTTTATCCTATTGATTCACATTGGCACTGATCCCCGCAGAAAGGATAAACTTTATAATAAACTCAGCGACATCATCACTGTTTTAAAAAACAAGGGTTATACATTTAAAAGAATTGATGACTTGCTTACGGACAGGGAATGATGCTCTTATTAATAGGCTGCTTAATATTTGAATAGCACGGAATTGAATTTCCTAATGCTGATTTCCAGCAGGACTTTACTGTCTAATAAGATAGTGTTACTTTAGTGACGGCTTAGGTAGAATATGAAAACAATAGGAATAGATCTTGGTGGCACCAGAATAAAAGGAGTTTTAATTTCATCTGAGGGCGAGATAGAACACCAAATTTATACGCCAACTCATGATGGAAATGACCAGGTATGGAAAGCTGCAGTAAAAAACACCGTGTCGGAATTAAACAAGTTTATATACAGTGATATTTATAAGATTGGCATTTCTGCGCCGGGACTTCCCAATGCGGATAATACTGCCATTAATTTTATGCCGGGCCGATTGCAGGGATTGGAAGGGTTTATATGGCAGGATTTTTTGCAACAACCCACTGCTGTTTTAAACGATGGTATAGCCGCATTATTAGCTGAAGCCACATTTGGTGTAGCTAAAAATAAAAGACAGGTAGCTATGCTTACTCTCGGAACAGGGGTAGGAGGTGCATTGCTTTTAAATGGTATTCCTTTTCAAGGTGCTTTTGGCCGTGCCGGACATATGGGGCATATGGTCATTGATTTCAAAGGGGATCAGGATGTAACCGGAATGCCCGGATCATTAGAGGAATGCATTGGCAATTGTACTATAGAAAAAAGAACGAATGGATTATACACTACCACTCATGATCTATTGAATGCCTTTATCCGGGGGGAGGAGTTTGCTACTAAAGTATGGCTCACCTCAGTAAGACAGCTGGCTACAGGCATCGCCTCCATTATCAATATAATTTCGCCTGAGTTGATAGTAATAGGAGGGGGTATAGCCGAAGCGAATGACTTACTGTTTATTCCTCTGAGGGAATATCTCAACGAATATGAATGGAGACCGGGTGGACATACCGTACCAATAGTAAAAGCCAATCAGGGAGATTTAGCCGGCGCAGTAGGCGCTGCTTGTTTTGCTATGAATAAAAATTAAAAAAAAATGAATGATTCCACACTGGCCAATTTAATTGATCAATATACATCAGGGTATAGCCTCCCTCAGGCATTCTATACCGATCAGGAGATATTTGAAAAAGATTGGGATATAATTTGGACCCAAAGCTGGTTATATGCCGGCACTTCAGCTTCCATTCCCAAGCCAGGGGATTATTTTGTCTATAATATAAAAAATGAATCGATCATTATCATCCGAGATAATGATTATACCATACATGCACATTACAATACCTGTACCCACAGAGGTTCCATCATTTGTAATCAAGCAAAAGGTAATACTCAAAAATTAACATGCCCTTATCACAATTGGGTATTTGATAAAGAGGGTAGCCTTTTTAAAGCAAGGTTGATGCCTGAGGATTTTGATCGAACCGAATATCACCTGAGACCAGCACACCTAACAAATATCGAAGGATTCATTTTTATATGCCTTGCTGATAAAGCACCCGATATTTCCGATATAGTAAATGATTTTAGTCCATTTTTGAAACCTTTTAATATACATGGAGCTAAAGTCGCCCATACTGCTACGTATCAATTAAGAACCAATTGGAAACTGATAGGAGAAAATTTCAGGGAATGTTATCACTGTGGCCCTGCGCATCCAGAATATTGCGGTGCCGTTATAGGAGCCAATATGTTTGAATCGGCTGATCAGGAATTAGCTGCCAAAATACCGATTTGGAAAAGCAAAGGGTTAGAAACAGAAACCGTAGATTTCAAAGACAATTCTTCTCATTTTGCAGTAAGATATCCACTCAGACCGGGCGTGAAAAGTTATAGTACCGATGGTAATACAATATCCATCCCAATGGGCGGGCACCAGGATCATGATGCAGGAGTGTTGGGTATGGTGGTATATCCCAATTTCTGGATGGATGCGGTAAGTGACTATATGTGGACTATGAAACTGACACCTGTAGATGCTAGCCATACCAACATTGAAATAGAATGGTTAGTGGATGGTAATGCGGTAGAAGGACAGGATTATACTCTGGATAGATTAATCCAATTTTGGAAAATCACAGGTGAGCAGGATTGGATACTTTGTGAGAATAATTTCAAAGGCATAGAATCAACCAGGTATAAGCCAGGGGTATACGCTCCGGGGGAAGCAGATGTAAAGCGATATGATGATTGGTATATAAATAAATTGAGAAATAGCCTGAATATTCAGGATAGGGTAGTCGCCGCTTTGAACGAATTATTCACCTGATGTATAAATGGAATGGCGATCAGTACCACACCGGCATTTAGAAGGAACAGATTGGATATAGAAATGCCATGATCATACAACCAACCGGCCCAGAAATTTCCAATTACGGCCCCAACGCCAAAATAGACTGCATACAAAATAGATTGTCCGGTGGCAATCCATTGTGCTGGCACTAGTTTGTTCACCATTTCAATACATACTACCCAATACAAAGACCAGGATATTCCGTGCAAAAGTTCTATCGGAATGGCGGCTACCGGGACTTTAACAATGCTATATAATATCAACCTGATCATAGTGGCGATAATGGTGATCATAAAGATTTTAGTGATGCCATATTTTCTGATTATGATTGAGGATAAATAAAACAAGGGTATCTCGCACAAACCCTGAAAAGATAATCCCAATCCCACCAAACCGGCAGAGGCTCCGTTTTCTTTCATATACAATGAATAAAAGTTCCAAATCGAAGTACCCGCTATAGATAAGATGAGCACACTGATCAGCAATTTTAAAATCTGCGTTCCTCGAATTATTTCCGCTATATTATTAAGGTTGATCCGTTGCATTGAATGATCTTCTGCACTGGTATTCTTATCCAATAAAAAGGCTATTCCAAAAGCAAGGATCATGGTAAGTGCTGAGATATAAAATATGGATTGAATATTGATTTGTTCTATAACCTGCCCTGTAATGATTCCGGTTGCAGACCACCCCATAGCACCTGCCATCCTTAGGTTGCCATATGAAAAGGATTTATCTTTTACTTCCAACCGTAATGCCAAACTATCCAAAAAAGGCTGTAAGCCATTATAAAAAAACGACATCAATGTAGCTACAAATAAAATGGAGGTGATTCCCTGAGTAAATTGGTACCCCACAAAACTTAGGGCAGTACCCAAAAATGAAATCTGCAACATTTTTTTTATACCCCACTGGTCAGCAATACTACCATACACAGGTTGTACCAGAAACATCATGATGGGAGTGATGCTCAAGAGTATAGCTATTTGATTTCCTGAAAAATTCTTACTCTTACCAAAATCGGCTAATACAGGTAACCAGGATGCAGTACAACTAAATACCAGAAAATACAAAATACGGATGATCACTCCCTGATTCATCATTCTTCAATTAATGCAGCTGCTTCTCTATCCAATACCAAATATCCATTGGTATGTTTACGGATAACGGTGGATGGTAAAGATTCCTTGATGTCCTCATTTACCGTACGCCTGATTATTTCTGCTTTTTTCATTCCATTGGCCTGCACGATAGCTGTCTTAGAATTCAATAAATGCCCAAGCCCAATGGTAATGCCTCGCTCAAGAATTTTGGCTTCTCTAAAATATTTCTGACCTACGTTTTTAGTGATTTCTTCCAATTCGATGATATGGGATTTAGTGTCAAATGCAGTGCCTGGTTCATTAAACCCAATATGTCCATTCATACCGACACCTACCAGTATAAAATCGATGCCTCCTTTTTCTTCGATCAGATCATCCATTTTTTTACACTCTGCCGATGGGTCGTCTGATAAAGCATTAAAAAAATGATATTGATTTGATTGCAGGGATAGTGGGTTAATAATTCGTTGATAAAATGAATTGGCACAAGATCCGGAATCAGTGGGATCGATTCCGTACCATTCGTCCAGGCCCAAAAAAAACATTTTTGAATAATCGGTTTTAGTTTCCTTCAATTTGGATACTAAATACTCACATACTTTTGAAGGGGTATCTCCGGAGGCCATACATAAAACAAAGTTTGGCTTTTTGGTCAGTTCACTTATGATTTGATCGGCTATCCATTCGGAGGCCTGATCGTGAGTTTCAAATTTTATTAATTGCATATAAAAACTCAAAATACAAAACTATTTTTTATTTTTAGGTTTGATCCCAACCAAAATAACAGAAGCGGATTTCCTGAATGCTCAACAGCAAAGAGGTAATTTTTACTGGATCACTGAGAAATGAAAATCATTAAAATTATATAAATCAGCATTCTAACAAAATATGGACAATATAGAGTCCAATAGTCATTCTGAACAAATACCACAGGGAGATAATCCAGAGAGGGATAGTAATAACAGTTCCCAACAGACTCTGCAATTCACCCACCACCATGCTTTTATAATTGGCATTGACAACTATGAAAAAGTGCCATCATTGGTGACTGCTGTCAACGATGCCAGGAAAATAGCAGAGGTATTAAGTGATAAACATCACTTTCAAATATATCCGCCGGTGATCGATCCGAAACGCAGCACACTTCACACCTTGTTGCATGAAACCATGCCAGGGCTCGTAGGAAGTGATGATCGTGTTCTATTCTATTTCGCTGGTCATGGGATAGCCTCTGATGGAGATGACGGTCCTGCAGGCTACCTTGCCCCGGCAGATGCTGATCCTGCTGACCTGAATACATTTATTCCCATGACTGAACTCAGAGAAGCACTTAACTCATTGTCATGTCGTCATCTTTTGATTATCCTTGATTGTTGTTTTTCGGGCGCTTTTAAATGGTCCAGTGGCACTCGTCATATAGGATCACTGATGCCTAAGAAAATTTATAAAGAAAGATTTGATCGGTTTATTCATGATCCCGCATGGCAAGTGATTACTTCTGCTGCTTATGATCAGAAAGCTATGGATTTGATTGTTCAAGACCGCCCCACGGGAGACAGAGGACTAGTGTCCACTGAGTCGGGAGAAAATCACTCACCATTTGCATTGGCACTTTTTCAGGCACTTGCCGGTGAAGCGGATACGCGTACAAGCCAGGAAAGCGATGGTCTGATCACAGCTTCGGAACTTTATTCTTATATCCGCGATCGGGTAGAACCGGCTACCATCGAATTGGGACAACAAAAAAGACAGACTCCGGGATTTTTCCCTCTGAGTAAGCACGATAAGGGAGAATTTATTTTTTTACACCCCAGGCATCGGTTGAATCTTTCTCCAAGGCCATCCAGAAGTCCATACAAGGGGTGGCAATCTTTTGATGAATCAGATGCTTCGTTGTTTTACGGTCGGAGTGAGGTGATTGCAGATTTGAAATCACGATTGAGCGAAGTGCGCATGATCGTGATCACTGGTCCTTCGGGAACCGGCAAGTCTTCATTGGTAAAAGCCGGCCTTTTACCTTGGTTGCGTGAAGAAGGGCATTCTATTTTACCCTTATTAATACCAGGATCTCGACCTTTAGATGCATTAGAAAAGTCATTAAAAGATCTTGGTAAAATCGACTCCAAAGCCGCCATTTTAATTGTTGATCAGTTAGAAGAAGTAATCACCCAATGTAAGGATGTAGCAGAGAGAAATGAATTTCTGACAAGATTACGTAAGCTGGTTGATGATACTGAACCTATTTATAAAGTAATCGTAACTGTCCGAAATGATTTTGAATCTGATTTTAGTGAGGGTCCATTAAAAGATATTTGGCAAGCAGCACTTTTTAAGGTACCTCCTTTTAGCCTTGAGCAACTCATGGAGGCAGCAGTCATGCCCACTGTGCAGGAAGTACTTATATTTGACCCTCGGGAATTAGTAGACCGAATTGTAGGTGAATTAGTACAAGCACCCGGGGCCTTGCCTTTATTGTCTATTACGCTTGATGCACTTTATCAGGCATATAACTCCGGAGGCCGGGTGGATAGGGCTATGACTCTTAGTGATTATGAAAAGTTAGGCGGGGTCATGGGTATTATGCATAAAAAAGCAGATTCTTTATACCAGTCTTTATCATCGCTAAATCAATCTATGATGCGTAAAATTTTCCTTCGTTTGGTTACGGTGGAAGGAGACCTGGAAGGCCGCAAAGTGCCCTTAACAGCTCTTCATTTTTCTACTCAGGAAAATTTAATAAAAAACGAAGTAATCGACCAGTTAGTTGATGCAAGACTGATTACCATTGATGTAAATTATATAGAGCCATCTCATCCTTCCTTTGTACGCTCATGGAAAACTCTCCTGGATTGGATACAGTCAACCGGTCGCGACACATTATTACTTGGTGAAGCCTTTTGCATTCGCCGAACTGCTCGCCCGAGTGCGCGCGT
>CAYNIG010000254.1:0-7259 GCA_964396995.1 uncultured Saprospiraceae bacterium
CATGGGGTAAAGAACGAGAATTAGAGATTATTAAATCAGGATTTATTCACTATAAGAAAGCCGATATCCATGAGGTTTTACCTCCAATCATTATAGGCAATACTGTAATCCTTCTCAATAGAATTACTCTTTTGGCGGTAGTAGGCACGAATGAAGTTTCAAACCCATTTATGGTGACTGAAGTGTATGTAAAAGTGGGAAATGGATGGAAAATGGGGTCACTTTCATTTTCAAAATTAATGACGCCATAATAACCTTCAATAATATTGATTCAATGGAAAAAGTAAAATTAAATAACGGAGTAGAAATGCCCATTTTGGGGTTTGGGGTTATGATGTTGATGGGTGAATCATGTGAGATAGCGGTACTTAATGCAATAGATGCAGGCTATCGTCTATTTGACACCGCCGAACTTTATGGTAACGAACAGGCTGTAGGTAATGCTATTAAAAAAAGTGAGGTACCAAGAGAAGAATTATTTATTACCACTAAATTTGGCAGTAAAGAAGCCGGCTATGAAAAGACAAAAGCCGCATTTCAAAAATCAATTAATGCACTACAACTCGAATATATTGATCTGTATTTAATTCATCAGCCTTTTGGTGATATATTTGGTTCATGGAAAGCAATGCAAGAGCTATACAATGAAAAAAAAATCCGGGCTATAGGTGTATGTAACTTTATGTCTGATAGATTGATGGATTTAATTGTTAATAGTGGCTTTACACCTGCAGTAAATCAAATCGAAACTCACCCTTTCCACCAGCAGTATGAAACTCAACAATTTTTAAAGGAAAATAATGTACAAATGGAAGCCTGGGGTCCATTTGCTGAAGGCATGAAAGGGGTTTTTAACAATGAAGTGCTGACTGCCATTGGTGAGAAATATAAAAAAACAGTTGCTCAAGTTATTTTACGCTGGTTGACTCAAAGAGGCGTGGTGGCAATTCCAAAATCTGAAAGAAAAGAAAGAATGGTTGAAAACATTAATATTTTTGATTTTAGGCTCTCTGAGGAAGATATACTAAAAATCCAAACTTTAGATACTCATCAAAGCTTGCTTTTTAGTCATCGTGACCCAGCTATAGTAAAATGGATGAGCGAATATGGATGGTTAAATAATTAAATGAAAACAAAATAGCTTTCAAATTATCTGAAGTTTAGGTTTTAAATGAATCGAAAATATCTTTAGCCCGTTTTATATTTATATTATTAAAAATAAGTAATTGAAAAATACTCAAAAAAATAGTTTTCTCTTTGCAATACTTAGCACATTAATTCTATTAGTAGCGTGTGTCTCGTATAAAGGTTTATATGTGATCAAAGACCAAGGCAGTTTTTCTGTAGGTGGTTCAGTGATTAAAAATCAAGGGATATATGACCCCATAAAACGCACACCTGAGGGCCAAACATTTCATGGTGACCATGCTTATATTACCTATCAGATACCAGCAAGTGTCCGCAAATTTCCATTGGTTTTTTGGCATGGAATAGGTCAATTTTCTAAAACATGGGGTACTACACCAGATGGGCGCGAAGGATTCAATAATATATTCTTAAAAAGAGGATTCGGAGTGTACCTTATAGATCAACCCAGACGAGGCAATGCTGGTCGAAGTACAGTCCCTGCGACTATAAACCCTATTCCAGATGAACAAATGTGGTTTGGTACATTTAGAGTAGGCATTGGCCATGAATATTTTCCCGGTGTACAATTTGCTAAAGACACTGAAACGTTAAATCAGTATTTCAGGCAAATGACACCCAATATTGGTGGCTTTGATACAGAGGTGATCACCAATGCAATTTCAAAGCTTTTTGATAAGATAGGTAATGGAGTATTGGTAACCCATTCTCATTCCGGTGGTTTCGGATGGGCTACTGCGCTGAAAAATCAAAATATTAAAGCAATAGCGTCTTATGAACCCGGAAGTGGATTTTTATTTCCTGAGGGTGAAGTTCCATCCCCTGTCGAAAGTTCTTCCGGGCCAGTAATGGCATTAGGTGTGCCGATGACGGATTTTTTAAAACTCACTAAAATACCGATCATCATTTATTATGGAGATTTTATTCCTGAAAAACCAGACCCTAATCCAGGTGTCGATGGATGGAGAGCAAGAATGGAAATGGCTAAAAAATGGAGAGATACTGTAAATAAATATGGTGGTGATGTAACCCTGATTCATTTGCCGGAAATCGGAATAAAAGGAAATACACATTTTCCATTTTCTGACTTAAATAATATAGTGATAGCCGACTTATTATCAAAATGGTTAAAAGAAAAAGGCTTAGATAGAAATTAGTTAAAAGTGGATAACCTTTTAAAGCTTATTTTTTAAATGTAAAAAGGATAAGTATGAAAAATCATATCAAATTTTCCCTTTCCTGTTTGGTAGGTAGTTTTATTTTTTTTAACATTAATTGTAAGAAAGATATTGTAAAAGATCACGAATGGGGCACCTATAAAGCTGATGAAAAGAGCACCAGTTATTCACCATTGGATCAAATCAACCTTTCAAATGTAAACCAACTTAAAAATGTATGGACATTTGAGATGACCGATTTGCCAAAAGGCGAACAGCCTGTATCCAGCCAGACGAACCCTATAATAAAAGAGGGTGTGATGTATTTAAATTCTGGTAAACAAACGGTGTATGCTTTGGATGCGTCTTCCGGAGAAAAAATATGGGAATATAGAGCTTTAAGGGAAGGAGAACCAAGTGCCGCCAGCAGGGGCGTTACTTATTGGGAAAATGGAAATGACAAACGAATATTCTATTCAGCAGGAAACTATTTATTAGGGATAGATGCCCGGACTGGCACATTGATTCCAACTTTCGGAGATAGTGGCAAAGTAAATCTCAATATAGGTGTACGAGATAATCCGGATAAAATATCAATCACGCTGACTACACCGGGAAGTATTTATAAGGATTTGATCATTGTGGGATCCAGGTTGCCAGATTTTTATGGTTCACCACCGGGATATATCAGAGCCTATAATTGTCAGACAGGTGCATTAGTATGGACATTTCATACTATACCCCACCCGGGAGAAAAGGGATATGAAACATGGCCACCAGATGCATATAAATATGCTGGAGGAGTAAACTGCTGGGCAGGTATGAGTATAGACAATGAAAGGGGTATGGTGTTTTTAGCCTTGGGCTCCCCATCATATGATTTTTATGGAGCAGATAGAAAAGGAGCCAATCTATTTGGAAATTGTGTTTTGGCATTAAACGCTTTAACAGGCGAATATAAATGGCATTTTCAAACAGTGCATCACGATTTATGGGACTATGATTTGCCGGCTCCTCCAAACTTAGTCACCATCAATAAAAATGGCCGACCAATTGATGCCGTGGCTCAAATCACTAAACAGGGCTTTGTATTTATATTGGATCGTGAAACAGGAATTCCTATTTATCCTGTTGAAGAACGACCGGTGCCTGCATCAAATATCCCGGGTGAAGAAGCATGGCCCACACAACCATTCACTTTGATTCCCAAAGCATTTGCAAAACAAAGTGTGACAGAAGGAGATATAACCGATGACCCGGCAGCAGATCGTGAAGGTATTTTACGAAAATTCAGATCTGTTCGATATGAAGGATTATTTACTCCACCCGATTTAAAAGGCACCTTATCGATTCCAGCCAGTAGGGGTGGAGGAAACTGGGGCGGTGCTGCTTTTGATCCGATTACTTCGTATTTGTATATAAGAGGAAATAATCAACCCGAAATTCAAACTATGGTGGATGCGGACAAACATTTTACTACCCTTAATAATACAATTTTTGAAAGGGGGCGTGTCACGTATATGAAACATTGTGTTTCTTGCCATGGGGCAGAGAAGAAAGGTGTGCCTCCATTAATTCCGGCATTGTTTGATCTAAAGAATAATAAGTCAGAGAAAGAAATTTTGGAAAAAATTCGCCAGGGAGGTGGTCAAATGCCTGGCTATAAAGGAGTGATTTTAGCCAATGAAGAGAGAGCACTTATTGCATTTTTATTTGACAGAAAAGATGCCGGTATTGAAGTGCCTCAAACCATCGAAGAAGGAAATAAACCTGCCTTAAGATATGCCAATATCACAGGATATACAACCTGGTCAGACTCTATTGGTAACCCTGCGATCAAAGCTCCCTGGGGAACCTTAAATGCATTAAACCTTTCCACAGGGGAATACGAATGGCAAATACCTCTGGGAAATGATGAAAGGCGTCAGGTAAAGAACGGACCTCATACCGGATTATTAGGCAGGTCTGGTCCTATGGTAACTGCCGGTGGCTTGGTTTTTATCAGTGGTGCAGCAGATAAAAAATTCTGGGCCTTTGATAAAAAATCGGGAAAATTAATTTGGGAAACTAATTTGCCGGCAGCCAATAATGCCAATGTTTGTTCTTATTTATTAAACGGAAAACAATATATTGCCTTGTCAGTGAGTGGGAATGAACAAAATCCTGCAGGGTCTATAAAAGCGTATGCACTTGCAGAATAGTAATCCCATTCTTAAATTGATAGAGTTAAAATAGGTCTTTTACATTTCTTGATTTTAATACTTATGGTCTCCTGGTTTAGTAAAACGTTATTCATTATCATTGTGTTATTCAACAAATTAGAACATTAGATGTATGGATAAATTGATTTTTTCCTTTAAAATCGTGCATCTAAAAAACGATATTCAGAATCTAGGGTGCCTAAAAACTGTCGAGCAGCAAGATGTTTAATTGGAAAATTATGATTATGGAAGCAGTAGACAATAACAATTGGTTGAAAGCCAGAGCGAGTTTTTTTAGGCACGAGCTTTTTTGGTACTTTTTTTGCGGAAAAAAAAGTACAACGCAAATTTTTTGCAAAAAAAAATAGTTTGAACTTTAATCAGCAAGCCTTACTTACCTAAAAATCAAACCATGCATATCCATAGTCGCCGGACATTCTTAAAAGCTTCCACACTTTCGGGTGGTGGGTTTATACTCGGTATTCATTTTTTACCAGTTAATAAATATACCGAAAAAGGGGTGATGGGCATGGGCGAAAGCTCAATTCATTCCCTTGATTTCAAAGAACTCAATGGTTTTGTAAAAATTACAACGGATAATATAATCAAAATCATGGCACCCAACCCCGAAGGTGGCCAGGGTGTAAAAACTTCTATGCCCATGATTGTGGCGGAAGAATTGGATGTTGATTTTTCAAAAATTATTATTGAGCAGGCTGATCTGGATACCAAACATTTTACCAGGCAGTTTATAGGTGGCAGCCAGGCTATACATCAGGGATGGATGCCCCTGCGCAAGGCCGGTGCCACAGCTCGTTACATGCTTAGGGAAGCAGCTGCAAAAGAATGGAATGTACCTATAGAGGAAGTAAGTACAGATCTGGGGACATTATATCATACAAAATCAGGAAAGTCTGCTCCGTATGGTACCATGGCTACAGCAGCTGCAACTATGCCGATCCCCCAAAATGTACCCTTAAAGAAAGTAAGTGAATTCAAAATCATAGGTCAGACAAAACGAAATGTAGATCTTATAAAATTAATTACCGGGCAACCCGTATTTGGCATCGACATCAAAAAAGAAGGAATGCTCATAGCCATGATAGTGCATCCACCTGCATTTGGATTGAAATTTAAATCAATAGAATCTGGGGTGATCATCAACAAAAAAGGGATAAAGGATATTTTTCCAATTAAAATATTTAATGATGGCTATGAAAAGACTTTTTTTGATACTACCAGTTTTAATGAAGTGGTAGCCATAGTTGGCAACACTACCTGGGAAGTAATGCAAGCCAAAAAAGAAATTAAAATCAATTGGGAACCCATAGAAAGTTATACTCAGACCCGAAATATGCTTGGCAGAAAAACAGCAGAAAAAATACCTGCGGGCCTGGAAAGTACTGCGGATCATTATATGAAAATGAAAACGCAAAAAGAGGTACCCGCAACGGTGCGAAGAAAAGATGGTGACATAGAACAAGCTTTTAAAAATGCGAATAAAATAATAGAACGTACTTACACCGGTCCCTATTTGGCTCATAATTGTATGGAGCCCATGAATTTTTATGCCCAGGTAACAGATGAAAAAGCAGAGTTGATTGGTCCTCTACAAAAGCCCGAATTTACTGAACAAGCTCTATCAACTCGATTGGGTTTGCCATTAGAAAAAATAGATATTAAAATGACCCGCTTGGGTGGTGGATTCGGCAGGCGATCTTATGCCCATTGGCTTATTGAAGCGGCCCTCATTTCTCAAAAAGTAAAAGCCCCTGTAAAACTATTGTATACCAGGGAAGATGATATGACATCCGGTATATACCGCTCTACCTATTCTGCTACCTATCGTGCTGCGTTAGATGAAAATGGTAATATGATTGGCTTTCATGTCAGAGCCGGGGGCATCCCTGAATCACCATTGTATCCTAATCGGTTTCCTGCTGGTGCCGTGGAGCATTACCTGGCTGAAGACTGGACGATTGATAGCAATCTTACCGTGGGATCTTTCAGAGCTCCCCGATCCAATTTTATTGCAGCCGCTGAACAATCCTTTTTGGATGAAGTAGCTGAAGCTGCAGGTAAAGACCCGATAGATTTCAGAATAGAATTATTAAATAAAGCCAAGTCCAATCCCATCGGAAAAAATAATGAATATGATCCTTCACGATACATCGGAGTATTGGAATTAGTGAAAGAAAAATCAAACTGGGATAAAGAAAAATCTTTAAAAAAACTGGGAGTCTCCGCTTATTTCTGTCATGACTCTTATGCAGCTAATGTACTGGAACTGGTAATGGAAAACGACATACCGATAATAAAGTCTGTATGCTGTGCTGTCGACTGTGGCATAGTAGTCAATCCCGGTGCAGCTAAAAATATGGCTGAAGGAGCGGTAGTAGATGCGATGGGTACGGCATTATTCGGAAAAATCAGTTTTACAAATGGTGTCCCCGATCAGCAAAATTTTAATACTTACCGGATGATACGGATGCATGAAGCTCCTAAGAAAATAGAGGTACATTTTGTGCACAATACAATAGATCCTACGGGTATGGGTGAGCCGGTATACCCACCGGTGTTTGGTGCATTAGCCAATGCACTTTATAAAGCTACGGGTAAAAGGTTTTACGATCAACCTTTCTTCAATAATCCCTAATTCCTAATTCGGGTCAGCTGGTTAAGTATAATTTTTTTTAATTAGCCATTCTTTCTTTGTCCGCCAAAGAAAGAATCAAAGAAAGCTCGTCAGAAAATA
>CAYNIG010000255.1:0-7229 GCA_964396995.1 uncultured Saprospiraceae bacterium
CAGGATACCTCATGCCCTGATTTTTGCCGGTGGTGAAGGGTCTGGTAAACTTGCCCTGGCTCTGGCTTTCTCCTCGCTCATCCAATGTGAAAAACCAGTCAATATGGAAGCTTGCGGCATTTGTGATCAATGCAATAAAACATTTAAGCTGATCCATCCCGACATTCATTTTTTCTTCCCTTTGTCAGGTGGGAAAGAGGTGAATTCTATGGAATATGTGGGGGAATGGCGAAATGCGGTTTTATCTAATCCATATCTTAATACTACCTATTGGCAGGAGAAAATAGAAATTGAAAATAAACTGTTGAATATCACTGCTACCGAATGCAGGTTGATGGTAAGTCAGCTTTCAATGACCATATATGAAGGCAAGAAAAGAATACTTTTTGTTTGGTTGCCGGAATACCTTGGGAAAGAAGGTAATATTTTATTAAAATTAATTGAGGAGCCCCCTGCAAACAGTTTAATATTGCTTGTGTCTGAAAACCCTTCAGCTCTATTACCTACCATTCAATCGAGATGTCAGACTTTGTTGGTCTCGCCGTTTACTGATCATGACATTCGCAATCAATTATTATCCCACGGACCGAAAGATGAAAAACTATTGCGCAATATAGTATCCTCAGCCGAAGGAAATTTATTTCTTGCTTTGAAAATGATGGATGACCAGGCAAACCCCCAGGTAGAAAAGATGATGCAATGGTTAAGGCTTTGCCTCAAAAACAATTCAAAAGGAATACATGATTGGTGTGAGAACTTAACGGAAGAAGGTCGTGATGGACAAAGGCAATTTTTATTATTCGGTCTTAGTTTATTGGAGCATATACTTACTTATAAAGCCAGTCAGCAGGAGTTTCCGGCTTATAATCCAGAAGACTGGAAAAGCATCAAGGGATTAGCTAATTTGCTTGAGTATTCAGATATTGAAATTTTAGAATCTTTGTTTACTGACCACATCGCTTTCATTGAGCGAAACGCACATTCAAAAATCTTATTTACTGCCCTGAGTATAAATATTGGTCAGGTATTAAATAAAAGAAAGGTCGAATTAATGGAATTGAGTTAATGAAGTATAATCAGCCATTTTTTTAAGCTTTATTCTTCAATAATTCTTTTCAAATCTGCCTCTGAATATTTTACCGACTTCAATACTTTATTATCCGGAATTCGATATACCAGGAATACGGATTCTTTCTGAACTATTTTGGTTTCAAATCCCTTTTCGTTGACATAATGAGAAGAGGTTTGTTCTGCCGTCGACCTATCAACACAAGTTTTACTCATATTGGATCGTTGTATTTCATCAAAAATCTTTGAAAATTTTGATCCTAATCCAAATTCATGGATGGCTCCTGAAAGTACATATTGCAAATCACCCAAAGCATCAGCAACACCTACGATGTCATTTTTTTCAATTGCTTCTTTTAATTCATTGAGCTCTTCCTGCAACAAATTTACACGTAAGGCACATCTGTCCGGTGATGGTATGGCCGGCTCATTCAATACAGGTGCATCAAAAAGAGTATGAAAATCAGCTACGTGATTGAGACCTTTTGGCTCTTCAAATTTCATTTTTTGATCATTTTATAGATAATGATAATCTGACCCAGATGATAAATGTCGTGATCAATAATACCATGAAAAAGGTCAGCAAAATTATATTTTCTGTCGGGCACGGTCTGGTCTAGCCAATCTTTTTTTACATGTTGTATGGCATCGATCAGATCAGCATTGATTTCAAAATACAGATCCCTGAGTGACTGCCATTCTCTGGCGGTCAGTCGGTCTGTTTTTTTCCAATCCTGGTCAGAATTGAGTACAATATCAAACTGAGTATCCCCTGCTGTTTTTTCAAGAGAAAATTTCTTCCACTGATTGATGTGATTGAGTATTTCTGCGATGTTATGCTGTGCGTTTATTCTTTGTACTGCTTGTTCATGATCGATGCCATCCAAGGCTTCTTTGACACTTAGTCCAAACCAAGGAGAACCTTCTGCCACAGCATGTAATCTGGAAGTAATATGATTGATGATTGATTCCATTTTCCAAAGATATGGGTAATAATTAATCTTCATCTGCCACCACAGCAGTCTGGTCGCGCATAAGATAGGCTTTCAGAAAACCATTTAAATTTCCATTCAGCACTCCATCCGTGTTGTAATCGGTATATCCGGTGCGGTGGTCTTTTACTCGTCTGTCGTCCAATACGTACGATCTGATCTGGCTACCCCATTCATTTTTCATTTTGGTAGCTTCTACTTTGTCTTTTGCTTCCAATTGACGCTGAAGCTCAGCTTCGTATAATCTGGATTTAAGCATTTGCATTGCCTTCTCTCTGTTTTGATGCTGTGATCGCTCCTGTTGACATTCAACTACTATACCTGAAGGTAAATGTCGTACACGTACCGCAGATTCTGTTTTGTTTACGTGTTGGCCTCCGGCGCCACTTGATCTGAACGTATCCCATTCCAGATCGGCCGGGTTTACAGTTACTTCTATACTGTCATCTATCATGGGATGCACAAATACAGATGAGAAAGAGGTCATTCGCTTTCCCTGTGCGTTGAATGGACTGACCCGTACAAGTCGATGAACTCCATTTTCTCCTTTGAGCATACCATAAGCATAGTCACCACTGATTTCCAATCCGGCACTTTTAATACCTGCAACATCCCCATCCACTTTGTACAACTGCGTGATTTTATATTCATTTTTCTCAGCCCACATTACATACATCCGGAAAAGCATGTCTGACCAATCACAGCTTTCGGTCCCTCCAGCACCGGCGTTGATTTCAAGTATACAACTCAATGCATCTTGGGGTTGATTGAGCGTGGATCTGAATTCAGCATCATCCAGGACATTCAAACAATGTTGGTATTTGGCATCTACTTCTTCTTCTGTAGATTCACCCTCCTTGGAATATTCAAAAAGAATATCCAATTCATCCAGTTCATCCTGTATGACTTTGTAGTTTTCCACCCATTTTTTATTGATCTTGATGTCCTTTAATGTGGCTTGTGCTTTAGCCGGATCTGACCAAAAATCTGGGTTGAATGTCTGTGCTTCTTTGTCTTCTATATCGTGTAATCGTTTCCCGATGTCAAAGAAACCTCCTTAGCGAAGCCAGTCGCTCTTTGATTGCTTTTAATTGCTCTATTGTCATAGTTTTAGTTTATTAAATAGAATTTATTGTCTTAATCTATCGATCTAATTTTCCAATTTTATAATCTGTTAGCCATGGGCTTTACTTTATACAAGTTTAAATAAAATACAAGTTCTGAATGCGGTGGTATATCAGGGGAGTTTCCGGTAGCTCCATAGGCCAAATCAGAAGGAATAAACACAATGGCTTCTGTACCTTCGTTAAAGGTAGATAATACATCATCCCAGCCTTTGATTACCTGTCCGGTATGGATGCGATAATTATAAGGCTGACCATGTTTAAAAGAACTGTCAAATACAAATTTATTAGTCAATGCACCCGTATAGTTCACCTCTATCATATAGCCTGGTAGCGGTTTAATGCCCGAACCTTCTTTTAAGATTAAATATTTTACTCCCTTTTCAGTGGACTTCAATTGACTGTCCAGTTTTTTATCCACATACTCTTGCACATAGTTGGTTATCATTTCTTTTTTTTGGGCCCCTTGTGTGCGAAGCGAGTCTGCCATGGCATACAAAAACTTATTCCTCGCTTCGATATCTTTATTAAATTCTTCTACCGACTTGATTGCATCCAGTGTGATAAGATGGACTATTTCCTTATAACTCTGATATTCAATTTTAGCAAATGGAAGCGAATCAATAGGAATATGCAATCTGATGCTGTCGCCGATTTTCATATTTTTCATTGCATCCACTATAGCGGCAGATTCAGTTGGTGGTATTACTTCCAATCTGAGCGTGGGCTGGAATGGATAGATATGGGTATCTTCTACCAATGAATCATTTACTACCGTCATCACATTAAAATATACCTGGTCTCCTTCTTTGGCTTGCTTCCCGGTACCTTTTCTCAACAATTCATATTTATAACCCATCAACGTGGTCTTAACCTCTTTTTTACATGAAGCTAAAAAGAGGCCTATTATTAAAAACGACAAAGCAGACTTGATATACATATATTGAAATTAATTTAAAATTTGAATCGGGTAATGGGATTGGACAAATTTGGGGATTACAGATTTGAATTTTTCGATAGCTTCCTTCAAACTGGTATGCTGATAGCCCCCACTCGCATTTTTATGTCCCCCACCGTTAAAATGTTCTCTGGCCAAGGCCTGAACAGAAATATCCCCCTTGGATCTGAATGAAAATTTAATGATTCCGTTTTGATCGGTAATCAATGCCGCTATTTGCACATCCTTTAATTGCAACATGTAATTTACAATCCCCTCAGTATCACCGCGGGATATTCCAAATTTTGCATAATCTTCTTTCGTAAGAAATATCAATCCCACCTGGTATTCGGTCATGATTTCCATTCGGTGATACAAGCTGTATCCCAATAACCTGAGCTGCTTTTCAGGGAGGTTCTTAAATATCAGTATTTGCAATTTATCATTGTCCACTCCTAATTCAAGCAACCGTGCTGATTTACGCATTATGGCCGGAGTGACTGCGTGTACAAAATTTCCAGTATCGGTGAGTATACCGGTATAAAGACATTCTGCCAAAGTAGGGGTAATGTACTTTTCTTCACCCAGAGCAATGATTAAATCAAAAATTAATTCACAAGTAGCGCTTGCGGCAGGATCACTCACCATTGCCTGAACAAATGGCTCAGGGTCAATATGATGGTCGATCATCATTTTAAAAGCCTTGCTGCTCCGCACCATTTCCGTCATTCTGTCTATGCGATCAAGAGAGTTGAAATCAAGGCAACATATCATGGACGCCACCTCTATCAATTCCTTGGCGCGCTCAGGTTGAAGATCGTAAATTACGATTTCATTCGTATAGGGCAGCCATGAAAAATTTAATGGAAATTCACTCGGCAATATCACATGTACTTTATGCCCTTTGGCCATCAAAAATAATTTCCAGGCAAGGCAGGAACCTATGGCATCTCCGTCAGGATTGCGATGTGAAAGGATCACCACGTTTTGTGGGTATTGGATCGCATTTTTGATTAAAGACAGATCTTCCATAATTGGCGCTGCAAAGATCAGAAAAAAAAGTGAATGCGTCCGGAATAGGTTGCGATAAAAGACTACCTTTGCGTCGCATTTAAGAAAAAAATATGACTACTAATCGCACATTTACTATGATCAAACCTGATGCAGTGGCTGCAGGGCATATAGGAGGCATCATTCATCAAATTACAGATGCAGGATTCAAAATAGTGGCTATGAAGCTTACCCGACTGTCAAAAGAAACTGCTGGCAGATTTTATGAAATACATAAGGCCAGACCTTTTTATGGAGAATTAGTCGATTTTATGAGCTCAGGACCTATAGTAGCGGCCATTCTGGAAAAAGAAAATGCGGTGGAGGATTTTAGAAAATTGATCGGAGCTACCAATCCTGCCAATGCAGAACCCGGAACCATACGAGCTAAATATGCAAAAAATGTGGGCGAAAATGCCATACATGGATCCGACTCTAATGAAAATGCAGAAATTGAGTCTGCCTTTCATTTTGCGGGAATAGAGGTAATCTGAGCAATAGGTACATTTTTTAAATTGCCCTTTATTTTTTGTAACTGTTAAAGAAAATAATAATAACTGGTATTATAAAGGATGGATCGATTTCAATTGGATTGAAATCAGAAGGTAATTGTCATTTTATAACCCCTGCAAAATAGCATGGTAACCAAAATTGGTAAGCCAAGATATTAATTGAATAATTTGTTCAGAATTGCATCTTTAACCAGCCTATCAAATGATGCATTATTCCGATTATATCCCGTTTATATTGTTATAAGTAGTTAATGGCAATACTGCTAAGATTCTTCAATAAAAAATATAATGTCTCATTAGTTGCATCTTCAAATATTCAGGAAATTCCTTTGATCCTGGCCGGTGATTACGATTAAAGGACGACATACCTGAAAAGCCGGCCAAATCCTTAGTTATTTTTCTTACAGAGTTAATTAAAGTCAGCGCTTAATCGGATTAATAACTTTTTAGGAAACATAATTTTATACACTTTTACCCCGAAAATTTGATGGCACTAGCACGGCTATTTCCGGAAATAATTCATGGAAACTTGACATTCTAATTTTTTCACAGTAATTTGAATTAAAATACAAATTTATGCGCACATTTTTTTATACTCTTTTCCTTTTAATACCCTTCAGTCTATTATCTCAGCAAACTAAAACGGTAACATCCTCGGATGGATACCAGGTTCACATTACACTATCCCCTGTTACCATAGTTGCTCAAAATAACGGATGCACGAATGGAGTATATAATGTAAGCATCCCTTATACTATTTCGTTTACTCCCAATACAAATCCTGGATTATACACTCTTCAGGCAAACATAGATTGCATTGGAACTGATAATATATTTTTTGACCTGCCAAATGGCGGCGGTACAGGTACAGCCATCAGTTCCAATGCAAGTACCTCCAACGGTAATTGTGGCAATATTACTTGTTCTTCTATTGAAGTCCTGGTACACGGTCCAGGAATAAATACTACTGTACTTTTTTCTGTAACAAAACTACCTCTGGTTTTGTTAAACTTTGATCTGGATGCCAGGGAAAATAAAATAGTTTTAAACTGGAGTGTGGACAAGGTTGAAAAATTTAAAAAATTCGAATTAATAAAGTCATATGACGGACTACATTGGACCCAGTTAGCTTTAATAGATTATGAAGATAAAAAGCAAAAATATTTCTTTACAGATTACAATCCCAAACGGAAACAGTATTATCAATTGAAGATGCATGACGCAAATGGTCAAATTGAATATTCCAATCTGATTTCCAATCTGTTTACCTTAAAAAATAATGAGGTTACCCTGTATCCTAATCCAACCGCAGGGCTTTTGCGATTGGATAATACCACATCAGGTTCAATGATCACCGTATACAATCAGGCTGGTACAGTACTAACTAATTTTAAGTCATCAGATAAATTTACCGTCATTGATCTGAGCTCTTACCCAAAAGGCTTCTATATATTAAGACATAACGATATGGCCAAAAAAATAATACTGTTTTAATTAGGGTCTGCTGGGGAAATCATAAAAGATTAACGCCTATTGATTTATTGAA
>CAYNIG010000256.1:0-7219 GCA_964396995.1 uncultured Saprospiraceae bacterium
AAGGCAGGCTATGAAGATATACGAAATACTAACTACTGATTACCGTTTTTATATTAACTGATTTAGAGCTGTACTTTGCTGATTAAAAGAACCTCATATTGAATAAAAATATATGAAAAAAGCTGATCATATATATTTAATTCGTGAATTGGAGCGATTGGATGTTGCCATGCTCAAAGGTGAGTCTGATTTTTCCAGGTATGTAGATCAGGTACATCCTTCCAACAAGAAAAATGCAATAAACCTATTACATTACTTAGCCCTTCGCTGCTCAGATATCAGAGAACTACAGGATCATTTGCATTCTTTTGGTTTATCATCTCTGGCTAGTTCCGAGAGTCATATTCGAGGTCAGCTCCTTGCCATCCTGGAACGATTGGGCAGAAGAATTAAAATTCCACCTACTGTATTTACTTACCACAGTAGTAAGTTGTCATTAAGGAATAAAGCGGCCGGGCTTTTGGGAAAAAGAGAAAATGATGCTATACCCTTTATTATGGTTACCCTGGATTCTGCCCTGGCTGATGATTATGCGGCTGTAAAAGGCCTCGTTCAGTCCGGAATGAATGTGGCACGCATCAATTGTGCACATGACAATGAATCCGTTTGGTTTAGAATGATACAAAATGTAAAACGAGCATCAAAGATTACCGGACTTAGTTGTCGGATTTATATGGACCTGGCTGGTCCCAAAATTCGTACCGTATTGCGGGGCACTAAAAAAATGAAACTATCTGAAGGTGATTCCGTGTTCTTATGCGATAGTGAAAGCCCGGATGTTCATAATCCACATACCGTGGGGTGTACGATCCCGGGAATTGGTGAACAATTACAAGCAGGCGAAACTGTTTTATTCGATGATGGCCTTATAGAAGCCAGGGTAGAACAGGTGGAAAAGAAAATAGCCAGGCTCCAGATCTTACGCATTTCTTCAAAGAAGCCATATATTAAAGATGAAAAAGGAATCAATTTTCCAGATTCAAATCTGTTATTTCCTGCTTTAACAGACTATGATCGTTCCTGTCTTTCATTTATGGTAAAACATGCTGATATAATTGGGTATTCTTTTGTCAGATCATCAAAAGATATAAATGAATTAAGAGAGGCCATGAAAAAAAATAAACCCATTTCTATTGTGATCAAAATAGAAACACCGGAAGCTGTCAAAAACCTTCCTTCACTCTTACTGAGTGGTATGGCTGATGAATTTACGGGCATTATGATAGCCAGAGGCGATCTGGCCGTTGAAATAGGTTTCGAACGAATGAGTGAAATTCAGGAACAGATTTTATGGATTTGTGAAGCCGCTCATGTGCCTGTAATATGGGCTACCCAGGTTCTGGAAAATCTTAATAAATCGGGTATCGCTACCCGGTCCGAAATCACTGATGCTGCCCATGCTGCCCATGCGGATTGTGTAATGATCAATAAAGGGGCTCATACTATTAAAGTAATTGAAACATTGAAAGATATTCTTCATCGCAGTGGAGGGCATCATGTAAAAAAGAGATTTACTTTCAGGCCATTGAGTATTGCTACCCGGTTTATGAATAAGTAAAATATTTAAGGATCATCGCTTTAATGCATACTTTTTTAATTTATCAAATTCCCATTTACTAAATGCTTCTTTATTTAAACACATCGGCATATAGATTACGTGAGGCTTCACATAGAAAATTTACTTCGCAATTTTAAGTCAGTTATGTACCCTTATTAAAATCGTTCTATGTGATTCCTTACTATCCCGAAGGTTCTGGACTATTTACCTATGTGTTTAATGCTAGGTTTAAATTAGAAAAAAGTACTCAAAAAAGCGAAGAACCTTATTTAAATACTTATTCCTTATCTCTTGAATACAATGTCAATGAATTGCCCAACGAATTTTATTTGTGTCCGTTTATATAAAATTTCACCAGCTGCTTTATTTTCCATCAGGGTCTTGAAACCAGGTCAAGCAATTCTTTATCCAATTGAGGTTTTACCTTGCAAATAGTATTAAAATGCATAGTGGATGTAGTCTTTTCATTGTATGCCGGCCATACGGGCAAGGCAGCATGGTTGGGGTTTCCCTTTCGGGCAAACTGGATCCATGCATTGCTGACTTTATTGGCTAAGGCCTGTGCTGCAGGCGTGCCACCGGTCATATTCTTTGTTCTTTGAATATTGTCAAATGCAAATGCTATTTCCATACAATGTATGGCTTTGTATTTTCCATCCAATACCGGTGATTGCCAATCAAAAAGATACATATAAACCGGAGCTCCACCCGGTACAGCCGATTTAAGATTAGCCTGGTATACTGCTCCGGGCCTGAATCGAATATCAATATCCATCAGGTCCGATGGTTTTTTATATTCGGGATAGGCTTTTTTTGCGGCCGCAAGGAAAGCATCTGTTTTATCTCCATAGGTTTTTTTAAGACTCTCTATAATTTTATCTTCCGGTGCATTGGCCAGGTTTTGAGCGAGTGAGGGCATAAATTCATTAATCGTGGTTCCAATCATCAGCGGGACATCTTTTGACAATTCCAGAGCTTCCGGTGCTAACAACTGGTACGGCAAAACATCACCATCTACACTAGGCCCCCAATTGAGTCCAAATGCAGGCAGTGTTTTCCCTTCGGCTTTCATTTTTTCGGATATATTGGCAAGTGCTTTTCGGCCGGCATCAGCCAATTGGTTAAAGGGTACTTTTTGTATATCGTCTACTTTGTCAAAACTGATGTTTAACTGATTCAGCACTTCCGCCCCCATTTTTTGGGTGATGTCTTTTTCTAACATAGAACCTCTGAAGGCACCACTCTGGTTGATTGCTTTGTGAAATAAGCCTTTTGCAGATGGCATTGCCATAAGGGTATTCACTTTAGCACCACCTCCTGACTGACCGAAAATAGTTACATTTTTAGCATCACCACCAAAGTTAGAAATATTATCCCTTACCCATTCCAGCGCTAATCTCATATCGAGTATGCTTTGGTTGGCAGAATACTTGTATTTTTCTCCAAAAGCGGATAAATCAAGGAATCCAAGAATATTTAATCGGTGATTGATGGACACCACCACTACATCTCCCCGCCTGGCCAGGTTTTCGCCGTCATAGGATGGTAATTCCTGTGATGAACCGGCTGCAAATCCACCACCATGAATCCAAAACAGGACCGGTCTTTTCTTCCCATCATTGATGCCCGGAGTCCACACATTCAATACCAGGCAGTTTTCATTTGTAAATCCCCAATTGTGGTCAAATACCCATTCCGATTCATCTGATACCGTGGTGGTAGGAGTCATTAATGGTGCTACCGGACCATAGGTCAGGGAGGATCGGACACCTTCCCATGCTTTGGGGCTTGCGGGTGCTTCAAATCGGTTGGCTTCTCCATAGGGTATGCCTTTGTAGGTATAGATACCATTGTTGATATAACCTCTTACCTTGCCGGTATGCGTTGAAGTGACCGCTATATTTTCTCCAGTTTTTAGCTGAGCATTAGAAACTACCGTTATTAATACGAAAGTGAAGATGGATATTAGTTTCATTTTAGAATTAAATATATAATTGAATATACAAATTTAATAAATACCGCGGCAGGATGGCTAATTCTTATTTTAATGGGTTAGAATTTTTAAATATTGACTAAAATTATAAAAAGGCTTGCATTTTAGAGTTTATAATCGAAACCCAAGCAATTGCGAAAGTCAGAAAATAAAGCATAGCTGATCATCGCAGTATATCGATTATAATTCAGCGGACCTCTTCATTCTGCAACCGATAAAAAGCAAATGAAGGAATGTAAAAACACCGTCATGAACCGAATATTGGCTTGAAAAACCGAAAGTTATAATAGGGCAGATGAAGAGGTCGTTCCGCAGGAATGCCTTATTTTTCTGACGAGCTTTCTTTGTTTCTTTCTTTGGCGGACAAAGAAAGAAAAGACACAAAAAACTTTGTTATTATTTGTAACCTAATTTTTGTTATTCTCCTAAGCCTTGTAAAATGAGAATTAGCCGGCAGGATGATGTAATATTATCAGAAAAGAGTTTTATCGAATCCATTGATATTAACCCAATTCCGTACTTTGGATGAACTATTTTTAATTTTATGCATCGACTCATTTTTTTCAGTATTCTGATTTTTAGTACTCACGGTTGTTCAAATACAAAAGATCAACCATTACCCGTAAAGCGATCATCTGATTACAATACGCTGCTTACCTTGTTTAAAGAATGGCGCGCATTTGAAATACCTCCTTTGTTAGATGGTGCTCCGGATTATACAGCTCAATCCTTTTCAAAAAGATTACCCGCCTTTACCTCTTTACAACAAAGACTGATGGCTATAGATACGACCTCCTGGCCCGCATCACATAAAGTGGATTGGCAAATAGTACAGGCGGAAATGAATGGCTATGATTTTAATCAACGGATACTGATGCCCTGGGTAAGAGATCCCGCATTTTATACCACTGTAAAGACTGACCGTAGTGATGTACCGGCTCATGAAGGCCCCACACATCATAAAACTATTGAACTATGGCAATATAGTTTTCCACTGAACCCGGAACAAAAAAGCAAATTTTTATCCGAATTAAAAATCATCCCACCGCTGCATGATCAGGCCAGGACCAATCTTACCGGGAATGCAAAAGATCTTTGGATCACGGGTATTCGTGATATTAAATTTCAGGCAGAGGATTTAAAATTAATTATTGAAAAACCCGGCGTAAAAGAGGATCCCAATTTAGTCTCTGCCCTGGATACTGCAATAAAATCGACTGTTGATTTTGCTGCCTGGCTTGAATCTCAATCCAATTCAAAAACCGGTCCATCCGGTATAGGCAAAGAAAACTATACCTGGTATCAGCAACATGTACAATTGGTACCACTTACCTGGGATGATGAAGTACAGCTATTAAAAAGAGAGCTGGCCCGTGCCTGGTCATCCTTAAAATTAGAAGAACACCGAAATAAGAATCTACCTCCATTGCCTGAAGTAAGCACCCCTGCTGAATATACGGCCCTGGCTGATAAATCTGCTGCAAGCCTGATGCAGTTTTTAAAAGATAAAGAAATACTGACGATAAAGGACTATTACGATGAAGCCTTACGGGCTCACCTGGGTACCTATGCACCAAAAGAAAAACGCAATTTTTTCACGATCGGTACTCACTATGATCCGAGGCCACTGTATTCTCATTTTTATCATTGGTTTGAATTGGCGGATATGGACAGGGCACCACACAAAAGTGAAATCAGGAAAGCCCCTCTGTTATATAATATCTTTGTCAGTCATAATGAAGGCATTGCCACTGCAGCAGAAGAAATATTTATGCAAGCCGGCTTATATGACGATAGCCCCAGGTCTAAAGAGATCGTATACATCATGCTGGCTCAGCGCGCAGCCCGTGGCCTGGGATCTTTGTATGCCCACGCCAATGAGATGACCATGGAGCAAGCCGGTGGCGTGCATTCTGAATTTACACCACGTGGCTGGATGAAGACCGAAAAGGAATTGCGCATATTTGAGCAGCATCTTTATCTGAGGCAACCCGGCTACGGTACCAGTTATATTACCGGCAAATACCTCATAGAAGATCTGATGATGCATTATATCATGAAAAAAGAATCTGCCGGCCAGGAATTTAAGATTAAAGACTTTTTGGATGCTTTTAATGCCAGTGGAAGTATACCGGTTTCATTGAGTAAAATGGAATTGACGGCGGAGTGAGATGATAATTTTTTAAAAATACATAGGCACCTAAGTCCCTTTACATAGGGAGAAGAAGGTTCGCATAGGGTATTTGAAAGAAATGCGTTTCAAACCCGAAGATTCGGGGTAGGTCTCAATGAGTAAAGACACCTGAATACAGCCAAGTATAGATATCGAATGGATGAGAAAAAATCAAAAAACTTGATATATTTGCACCTCCTTAATCGGAAGGGCCCATAGCTCAGTTGGTTAGAGCAAATGACTCATAATCATTAGGCCCTAGGTTCAAGTCCTAGTGGGCCCACATAGAAAATCGTCACAAGTCACTTATAATGAAAGTTTTAAGTGACTTTTTTTATAGATATTTTTAACCAAATAAGCTCAGAAGGGGGTAGTTTATTAGAAAATCTATTTTTGAAACTGAAATCAATCACCACATACTTTAAACTTTTAAACTAATAAGGCTATCCAAACTGGAGGGCAGCTGGATCGAGGGGGGCAGCTTGAGCGGAATTTACTGTAAAGGGGGCCACTGATTCCGGTGCAAAGGGAGCCAGAAAAAGAGGGCCTTAATGTCCGCGGTATTTCTTCTGCCCTCCGTCATGGTGTGAATTTTTCAAATGAAGTACCATTAAATTTAAATGCTCCGTTTTCGTGTGTTCCAAGCCACAGGACACCACTGTTGTCTTTGTAAATGCTGAAAATCGTAATGTCTTTAGCGTCTTGCTGTACTGGGTAATGGGTGACTTTTGTTCCGTCATATTTCCAAACGCCATTGCGATAGGTGGCCATCCACAAGTTATTGTAGTTGTCTTTTGCAATTGATAAATATTCGTTTATAGTACCGTCTTTTTTTCCGTCCAAACTGCCTATGCTTTCCTGTCGATTGTAAAATTTCGTGCTATTTAATTTTACACCTTCGTAGACACTATATCGAAATTCGGTATTGAACCAAAAGTCTCCATTTCTATCTTCAGCAATCGCCCGAACTCCGTTTGCTCCGCCAGTACCAAATTCAGTCACATCATTTTCTGTAATCCAGTCAAACGATTTTCCATTATAGCGACAAACACCGGATGGATTAGTGCCAAACCAAAGGCTTCCTTTTCTGTCCTGATAGATGCTGTAGATTTCGAACGCGTTGGAAAGAGTCGGGGGCTTTGGAAGCTGCAACTCATATAAACTAATACCGTCATACCGATACACTTTTTCAGTTTGATAAGAATGTTTAAACCACAAATCATTGGATTGAAGTTTCCAGTCTTTACCTGGTTTTGCTGATAATGTTGTAAAGGTTTGTCCGTCAAATTTAGATACTGTAGAATTCGGACAACATCCACTGAAGTAAAGGTTGCCAGCTTCATCTTCTTTAATTTCATCAATTCTATTGCTTGGCAAACCGTGTTCGGTTGTAAAATTAATTACTGTTTTCCCATCATATCTATACACTCCTGCTTCCCAGCTTCCAAACCAATACCTATTCTTCTTATCTTGATACACAAGCATTATGCTTTTA
>CAYNIG010000257.1:0-7184 GCA_964396995.1 uncultured Saprospiraceae bacterium
TTATTTTCTGACGAGCTTTCTTTGATTCTTTCTTTGGCGGACAAAGAAAGAATGGTAAATAAAAAAAATTATACTTAACCATCAGACCCTAATTATTGATTACCCTTTTCAATTGTTTGGTTTATAGGCCAGGAGATTATTCCTGATAATATAACTTGAGCTTAATCACGTAGTGCAAATTCCACTGCCGCCCTTGAATGTATCTCAATAGTATTGTATGCTTTTACGGGACATTCCTCGTCTTTAATTAAGAGTGGTATTTCAGTGCAGGCATAGATGATTCCTTCCGCTCCGCGAGAAACCAGGTCATCAAATATTTGAAGATATCTTTCTTTGGTAGCTGGTAAAAAAACACCTTTTCCTAGTTCATCGAATATAGATTTATGTATAAATGCGCGGTCTTCTTCATTGGGTATTACCAGGTCTATACTATTACTTGCCATTTTGTCCCGATAGAATGCTTTTTCCATGGTAAATCGGGTGCCAAGTAATCCTACTTTTGAATGATTGGTTGACTTGATGGCTTGAGATGTAGCCTCCACGATATGAATTAATGGAATATGGAGATGAGGAAGTATTGTATCAGCTACAATATGTGTTGTATTTGCACAAAGTAAGACACAGTCAGCCCCGGCTTTCTCAAGTTTATTGATTTCGTGAATAAATTTTAAAGCCACCTCATCCCAATCTTCGGCTAATGAAAGATTTACATATTCTTCAAAATCGATGGAATTGAGTATGATTTTCGCAGAATGACTTTTACCAAGGGTTTGATGCACCATTTGATTGATACATCTGTAATAATCCAAGGTGGAGATCCAGGAAGTGCCTCCAATAAGGCCAATTGTTTTCATTGCTCAAAAATAGGAGTTATTTGCTCACCTGATTACATACCAGGTATAGCCTGCTTTGGGAATGGTTACTTCCACCTCTATGGTATAATCTCTTTTTAATGCAAATGATTTAGAAAATACATCTGATTCAAATACCAATGCTTTGGTTGTGAGTCCGGTATAATATAAAGGAAGTTGGATCTTGCGTTTTATATTTTCGTTTAACGGATTATACAATAATACAAATGCTTTATCCTTTAATCCCGGGTTTACGTGCATGATACCGTCCCAATCCCTTCCATCGGCTCGTCGTAAATGAATAATATCACTATTGAGTATATTCCTGTATTTTTTATACCAATCTATTGTTTCTTTTACCACTGATTTGGTTTTATCGGTATCATATAGCCGGGGTCATCTGTAACACGCTTGAATTCCGGCACCATAGTATTGCATCATCAGTTGTTTATAATCTTCCAGATGATCGCTCAGTGGCTCCAGTACAGCCTCCGGCCCGCCTCCTTGATACTTTGTCAGAGGTACAAATCCCCACCCCATAGAAGGAGTTTTATCCCAGGTTCCATCATAAATATTTTGCCTGTTCAATATTTTTTGTTGCTCCCGGGAAAGCGAAAAATTGACTTCTCGATATCCCAAGGCTATTTTGTTAGATCCATCCAGAAAATACCAATCGGGTGCATTGATGTATACCCCTTTACCATTGAGATATTGATAAAACTCTTTCTGTATTTCCATCTGTCTCCATTGAGAATCATGCAAATTTTTATGACCCGGATGTGTGGTGGATGCACAAACATCTCCCGGGTAAGGGCCATCGTGCTCCAATAAATCAAACCCTGTCATATCAATAAATTTTTTAAGTTTCCTGATATAGTCTATTCCCCATCTACTGGCGAGGCAAGGCGCATGACCAAAAAACGCCCCTTTATCTGGTAAGCCGGTAACAGGATCAATAACATCGTTTTCATCATCTATCCGGCGACTGCTAAACAATGAATATCCACCGAGCTTAATTCCTTTACTGTGTGCATAGTCAGCCAATGATTTAAATTTGGATATATTAGCTTCTGACTCGTCTTCCATATTTAATCCGCTCCCAAAGCTTAGTATCACCATTTCATACCCGGTTTCTTTGCATTGATCAATCGCCATTTTAACTTTTTCTTCATCTGTACTGATCAAATGCATGAAAATGGGGTTTTGTGTAGTCCATGGAAAAAGGGTACTGTACATCTTTCTTTTGGCAAGCCCATTTCTTTCCCTATCGTATGAATCAAATAATAATTCATAAGTCCTGATGGATTTGTATTCTTCATTGGGAATTAAATCTATGCCGACACCTGCCTCAGGGTATATTTCTACCACACACGGAGTTTCGTAATTATAGTTTACTTGTGATGTATAGCTGCTGTCTGTTTTCCAGTGGGTGGCGTGATCCGATAGCTCATAACGCATTGCATTATTATAGGCATAATTATTCTCAAAGAAAATCTTTTGAGGTCTTTTCATTTTCTCTGGGGAACCCACCACTGCTGATTCTTCCTCCACTAATGCCAACATTTCATGTGTTACCTGGTCGATCTGTACTGAGGTTTCAGAATTGTTTTTAATGGTTAGCCATTTACTTATCACAGGCAGACCATCATAAATTTCGTAGTGCAATGTCAGGATCAGTTTATCCAAACCAGGGTAGTTTGATTTAAAGTGGAGTCGAATGGATTTTCCACTGGGTAATTTATTATTGGATGTCCAGGTCTTTGGATTCCATTTAAAATGAGGTATTATATCTCCGATTTCATACTTAAAGTATACAAAATCATTTTCGTGGCTTGTAAAGGAGGGTAGCCAACTATTCAGTAAATAGGCATGCTCATTTTGACCATATAGCCCTCCTACATTATGAATGTGTCCGTTTATTTTTACTCTTGCCTCCGGACGGACCGATCTGATGTGCTCATCTCCTGTAATTTGATTTTTGAGGCTAATAGTAGATGCATTGGGTGACAATTTTATTTGTCGATAGATTAAACCATTTGAAATTTCAAGTCCAATAGCATTCAGTTTAATGTGACTTTTATACGGTGCAGGATTTATCAACCAATCTGCCTTGACTTGTGATATAAGTAATAAGTTTAGGTGAACAAATATCCAGGTGAAAAATTGCTTCATATTATGTTATAATTCTTTGATGGCAATATTTTTATAGCGATGTTTAGATCCAGGTCTCCAACTATCTAAAGGCATGCCTTTGCCTGCAGCTGGTGAATAGACTGATGTCCAGTGGCATTGGAGACCAATACTTCCTTTGTTTTCTTTTCCAATAAAATCATTTTTCGTTTGTTGTACGGAGTAGAGCAGTGTATCATTGAGCCATACGGTGATTTTGGGGATTTCGCCGGTCATTTGTATTCGCAATTTATTCCAATCATTTACTTTCCATACAGATGCTGTATTTTTTGGTATTCCGGGAACGGAACAGGGTATGCGTTCTCCAAATAAATAACCATGATTACCAGGGTTTGCCATCTCGATTTGATAGGCAGCACCACCTTCATTAGATCTGAGAAATATACCTCCATTGGAAAATGAATCTATTTTCGCTTCCAGGTAAAGTTCAAAATTGGTGTACTTTTTGTCAGTAAGTAAAACACCTCCTTGACCAAAGGGATTTTGGTCAAGTACTATTGCCTGACTTTCTATCATTGGTTCGATTGTAGTACCCTGATGGGTAGATCTGCTTACATGCCAGCCATGAAGATTTTTACCATTGAAGATTTTTTTGTACCCATTAGGAATTTGTCCGCATAGGGAAATAATAGATAAGAAGTAGCATAATATGAGAATTGTGTTTTTCAATTTACTTTCTCTAAAATTAATCTGAATCCAATATCATATCTTTTTCCCTTGGCCCCAGCATGAGTCATATAAGTGGCATTTTTCACATCTCCATAGAAACAGGCACCTTTGATTACGTGTTCATTTGTAAATTTAGATGGATACTGGTCGGCAAATATTTTTTCATTATATCGATCTTCAACCCATTCCCAAACATTACCAAGCATATCAAATAATCCATATGCATTGGCATTTTTACTTCCTTGTATTGTTGGTTCCTGTTTACCTATCACAGCTGTATTCCATATTTCTTGCCAGGAGATATCTTCTTTTTTACCCCCGCGAGCTGCGTATTCCCATTCGATTTCTGATGGCAATCTATATTTGAATTTTCCCCTTTCACGTTTGTTAAGCCTTGCAATGAATTTTTTACAATCTCTCCAACTGACAGTTTCTACCGGGTGATCATCCGTATTTTTGCCAAGGTATGCTTGATCAAATTTGGAAGGATTGGTTTTCATTATTTTTTGCCATTCCAGTTGACTGATTTCGTACACCCCTATATAAAAGGCATGCTTTACTTTTACTTCAAATCCGGGCTTAGATGCTTGTTTGCTCAATAATTTGGCGACTTGCAATATCGAATCATTTTGTGGTTCGTCTTGCTGAGAAAAGAATCCAACCGCCGATGCAGTCGGTGAAAAGGCCCCTAGGTAAAAACTCCCCGGTAATACTTTTCTGAATTTTATCCCAATAGTATTTAGGATCACACTATCCTGAGCTTTGATTGTTATTGGCAAAATAAAAAGACATATAAGTACAGACGCTTTCATTATTTTTCTGTTGCCTTTCGGATAGAATCTCTTTCATGATTATTTAAAAATCTACCACCCCATTTAAATCCATTTGAACCGGGTTTGCCTCCATCCCAGTTTTGTGCTTCTGATCTGCCCAATTTATAAATTTCATACATTCTGAGGTCCGGGATTTTATCAGGCAAGGGTGATGTACTCCTTATGTCTTCCACCTCCTGGGTATTTACAAACGAAGAAGAATGACCCATCGATGGATTAGTTCGTAAATAACTAAGGACAGCTGCAATATATTCATCAGTTTGGTGACGCTGAGGCAACATAGGAGAAGGATATTCATTGCCATCTAATTTGCCTGAGAGGCCATGCAATAGTATTTGAATAGCCATAATTTTATCGCCAGTTACTCTTGGAGATCCAGCTAAAGGAGGTGCTTGCATGGGTGCATTTCCTGCTTTTATTCCTTTACCATCTTTGCCATGACAGGTCGCACAGAAACTTTGAAATATGATTTCTCCTTTTTTTACCAGTTGTTTTGCTTCAAAGGATAAATTGGTAATTGATTTTTTTTCATTTTCTATTCTAGATTTATTTTCCTCATAAACCTGATGTGAATACTGGATTAAATTATTATTTTTTTCTTTTCTTACTAATTCTGATATTATTTGCCCAAATTTCCCATTTCCATAAGTGCGGAGGCTTAGATAAAGTTGGCTTTTTACATCGTCGTCCGGGTCATTTACTAATTTTATCAGAGTATCGATAATTCTTTTATTTTGATTTTTTATATGTTGTTCACTTATCCATACTGCCGTTTTTCTGACTTCAGGAGCCTCGTCATTTAATGCAGCAATCAGAATTGCTTCATTTAACGCCGTCAGGCCGTCCAAGGTCCATAAAGTATGTATTTTATAGAGTGTAGAGGTTGATTTACTCAGAATTATATTATTTAATTCATTTACTACATCAGTGTCATTTCTTAGAATTAACAGTTGTTGAGCCATATCCCTCCACCAGCCGTTAGGGTGATCTAACAGTTTTATTAAATCGGGATTGGATTTGAATAATAGATTTGGTTTAGCCGTATCGGGTTTAAATTTATCATACCACACCCTGTAAATTCTGCCATACCCTTTATTTTTCTCCAGGCCCAACTCTTTGATAATTTTAGACAGATACGATTCATCTTGGGCAAACTCACCCTCTTGTATGATGCCTCTGTACATATCGACGATATAGAAACAACCATCCGGTCCGGTATAGGTGTTCACGGGTCTGAAATTGAAATCTGCAGAGGCAAGCCAATCTTTGTCTTTATATGCGTTTTTAATTATCCTTTTGCCGTCTTTATGAATTATTTTTCCCCTTTTTATTATCCGGGCTACCGGTTCAGCAATAAAATAATCTCCTGAAGCATCAGCTGGGAATAGGTCTCCCCGGTAAATTGATTGTCCACAGCCGGAAGTAAATCGTTTAAGTTTCCTGGTGATTGAATCTAATGCATACTCGCCTCCATTGGCATCTATGGTGCTGATTATGGGGTAGGGTATAGTAAAGTCATCATCGTATTGATCAGAAAAATTCAGTGATCCATAGTTCGGCATTTGTTGGAATTGAATAGCCGGAAGTCCGGGTCCTGCCTCAGAAAAATACAACCTTCCAAAATTATCAGTAGTCAAGCCCCACTGTCCAATCATATGGTCATACATCGTGTCGGCCTGTAATTTTCCATTTTTATATTTGTATCTTAGATTGTCTCTGGAAGGATAGATCCAATTGTCGAGATTCCATACCAGCCCACCATTTTGATGTTCCATATTTCGATGGTCAATAGTATGGTTTTCGAAAATTATTCTTCTGGTGTCAGCACGACCATCCAGATCAGTGTCACGATAGGCGAAAATGTGTTGAGTATCGGTAATTTGAACCAATATTTCTTCTCCCAGTGGCAAAATCACCCTTGGCAATAATAAGCTATCGGCAAATACGGTACTCTTATCCATGATACCATCCCTATCAGAATCAGTTAATTTTATAATTTGACTATAGGGTTTGTGTTGGTTAGTTGCATGCAGGTCTAACATAAAAGTATTCATCTGTGCGACATAGATATCCCCATTGGCATCCCAGGCCATGGCCACAGGATCTTTTATTAAGGGTTCACTTGCAACCAATTCTATATGATAGCCTTCAGCCAAATCAAACAACTTTAAACTTTGATCAGGACTGAGTGGATTAGTGGTGGTAGGCTGTGATCCTGTTGGAGAATAGTGCTTTGACTTGCAAGAAGTAAATACTATAATTAGAATTAGTAGTTTAAAGAGATAATTTGAAATTAAATTGCGCCCCACGATCAGGATTCTTTTTCTTTTGGAGTTCCATCCATATTTTCTTCAAAATCATTTTCGTGTCCCATGATCCAGTTTAGCCAGGGCATAATGTAAAATGGTAAAAAACCAAATACGCCAGCATAAATGAGATTTTTCAAAATAGATGGTTTGGGTTGTCCCTCATGCACCGGGATATATTTGTCTATCACATAATAAAGTATCCCCGTCAACGTTACTGAAATTATAAGTCGATACCGGTTTTTTTGTTTTTGATTCAGTTTTTTAATGGTCATAAGGATTTCTTTTCAGTACCAAGGTAATGAGCTTATAGTAATTTTAATTAATAAAAATAT
>CAYNIG010000258.1:0-7104 GCA_964396995.1 uncultured Saprospiraceae bacterium
GCCATTGAAATCAAAAAAATCAGAAATACAGGAAACCGAAAGTTGATTTAATTCATTGGAATATTTATTGTCCCAAAGAAGAAGATCTTTTTTTTCTTCACTAATATTGATTTTTTTTCTGCTTTTTTTCAAAGGCTTATCAGGTGATCCGACTGTACTATTTACTGTAAAGGAATAGTTAAAAGCCACTCCCAAATCAACTAAATTTTTCCATTCACCATTGCTTTGTTTTTGCCATACCGATGAATACATTCCCGTAGTGGTTGGTATTGAATCCGATTTATTGGTAAAATATTGCCACGGACCATAGGTATAACCAAAATCATTCGATGAAGAAATATCAGCAAAGACGGGCCACCATTGAAGTAAATCTTTTGATTCGCCATCGGGTAATTCTTCAAATAAGCCAATGGCATTCCTGGCCTCTCCGTTTTTAAATTTTATCCCATTGGGTGCCATAAATCTGAGAAAAGCCTGTTTCGTATTCGTCCTTTTTGCATAGTCAGCAAAGGCTCTTTCTGCATTTATAATTTCGGCGAGGCTGCTCCTTTGAAAAACAGAATCCAGTATTAAAGAAAGGACCATCGGGATCAAGCACCACTTCATATGACCACTCATTTTTTTTAGAACATCAAAATAAAACATAAAGCCTGAGCAATAATAGTAAAAAATCGAAATTGGCTTCAAACGCTACCCTTTATAAAACCATCGATCCCTATCATGCCTGATTTTACCAATGCAAATGACAGGTAGAGTCGTTTAAAACCAATCGATCAATCTTTTCTAACTGCAAATTAATGAGTTAATATTGATATCAAACAACCCGGAGCCATCCCTTAAAAGCTCTTTTGGTCCAACCGATGAAAAGCTTTTGATTTCCTTTATCAGATGCGATTGGTCGTAAAAATTGGAATCATTACTCAGTGTGGTAAAGGTGGATCTGCTATTTTTATGATAATTTAAAAGAAAGTGATTGAGTCTGCATATTTTGATAAATTCCTTTGGATTGAGGCCCAGATAAATTTTAAATTTCGTTTCCAGTGTTTTGTCTGATGTGTTGAGAATATGGATAAGTTCTTTGATTTTTATTTCACCATTTCGTTTAACAATGTGATCGACAGCTGCTCTTACCAAAGCATTTGATTTTTTCGGATTCCAATTTTGATATAAATAATCCAATAAAAGTGAAATCTTTTTCTCTATGGAGTTGGCTTCTTTCACTTGTTCTTCTATGAATTCTGCTTTATTAGTCAAAACGTATTGAATAGAAATTAGCTGACCGGTAATTTCATTTAATGGCATGATGCTGAATGAAGAAAATCCCACCGGTGTAAACCTAATGCCGATCACATAATTGTTTTCCGTAAGCTCAAGGAAAACCAGTTTTTTCATCTGTCCGATCAATACAGGTTTTGATACGGATAGGTTGAAAGCATGATCACCAGGGCTATTCCTTTTATAAGGTGCCCCAAGGTTAAATATCAATTCAACTGCTCCATTTGGAAACCATATTTTTTGACGGTAGGCGCCATGATAACTTGTCCTATCTGCCCAAATACAAGATATGAATGGCTTTAAGAAGGGCGGAATATCAAACTCCGTGTAGTTCATTTATTTAAATTAAAAAAAATTATTCCGTTTTTTGAATTTTCACATTTCTGAAATATCCTTCAGTACCCGGGCCTATCCACAGAGCAATACCGCCTTTTTCCACCTGATGCCTGAGATCATTTACCAAAAGGCAAGGTTGCGCATTATTCCCTACATAAAACCGGGCCTTTTCGTTTTGCACTTCAATTTTAAGCTTTATCCATTTGCCTGATTCCATATCTGCGTAAGATTCATATACTCCCGGGAAATCCTTGCGCAATTTATACCAGGGATATTGTGGTTCACTGATGTATTGAGTGCTGTGATTTCGACGCAACTGATCATTGGCGCGGCCATTATCAGGTCTGATGTAAAAACATTCATATGATATCGTATCTTTTTGCTGTACTCTGAAAGCTAAGCCAATAAACCCCCGGAAGGTAGTATCCGAATCCGGTCTTCTGCTGCCATTTACTTCTAATTCTATGGTTCCATTTTTAAAATCAGGGTTTTTAAATATGGCCATAGATTGATTGAGCGTTGATTTTTTATCTTCTACTATTTTAATTGCTTTCGTGCCATCTTTATTCACCTCCGAGATCAACACTCCTATAGATTTTAGGTTCTCAACCGAACAGTTTATAGTCTGTGGCTTAATTTTATTTTGTGCCATAAGCACTGTACCAAAGATACATGCCAGGAAAAAGGGGATAAGTATTCTTCTTGAATTCATATTTTATCTTGTTAATTCATTACCAGATTTTATATCAGCTATCATAGTTTCAAAATAAGCTTTCGTATTTTCGTCTTTTGCAATGGCCATGCCTTTTTCTGCATAGGTGATCGCTTCCTTTTTATTACCCAGGAAAAAATACCCGCGGATCATACCCAGGCAAGTGTAAATATCGTCCGGATTTTTATCGTAATTCAATTTAAATACTTCAAAAGCTTCTTTTTCCTTTTTCATTTTCAGCAAAGAGCGACCATAGGTATTCAGCTGCAACAGACTGGCCATGGGCAATGCTTTTTTCATTACTGAATCTGCCTCCGCCTTTCGGTTAAACTTCTCCAAATATCCTGCATAAGTAGACAGGGTAAGGAAATTGGCCTCGCCAAAAAAAGTATGGATTGACCTATCTGCCCAGGTAAAACCTTCCTCCAGATTTATATTGTTTACCAGGCAATAATTAGCAGCAGTATGCATGTTTTGCCAGTATCGATAAAAATTACCGTCGTTTATTTCTTTCCTAAACGAGGCAATCTGTTCTTTTTGCAGATCCACAGAAATAGTAAAGGGAATGATTATTTTTTCCCAATAAAGAGATACGGTAGCGCTATTATCTGTTTGATTTTCGAATTCATATTTTAACCGCTCTACAGATAGCCCATTTTTTAAAATCGGTACTTTTACCCTCAATGCATCGTCTTCCGGTTTATAATAAAAGCTGCCCCAGGCTGTATTGTAGGTTGAGAAGATTAAAGTCGCTTCTTTTTCACCCATCGCAATAAAGAAACCGTATTTTCCAGGTGCCAGGGGTTTGCCTTCTATCATTACCCCGGTGCTGAATTCAAATGTGGTATTTTCATTGGCACCGGCCCTCCAGGGCGCAGCCTTGCTGGTCCCGTAGTCTAAGTCCGCAAATCCATAATGTACTACATGGCCCCAGATTTTTCCTTCCCTGCCCTTCACAGCCGGTCTGTCATAATCAATTTTTACCCGTGTGATGCCAATCCATTCAGTGACGGATGCTTTCTTATTACCTCCGGAGGAAGGAAGCGTAATTTGTGAGTTAGATGATGCCGTTACCAGGCAGACTAAAAATGTAAAAAAGTATTGCATATAATTTCTGATTTAAACAGGTAAGTATTGAAGCTGGAGGTGATGATTATGTTTAATTGGATACCATTCCTGTTAGAAGTCTTACTTTATTATTAAACGGATTTCCGGAGCTCCTTCTAAAACTGACCACCTGGCCGATATGCCATAGTGCATCGGATATGGGACCATTGATATTATTCCAAAAGGGATATTCTGTTTTTTTGCCTTCTTTATTAATAAATATAATTTTTAAATCCTGGAGCTGTACTTTTTTCAACCGAAGGCTTTCACTGGCATTCCTCAAATATTCTAAAGTCAGATTTCGTTTGGTCATGAATTCCAATTTATTGGTTTCTTCTCCTGTTTGAGTATTTTCCTTACCTATGATGGAATTATGGATGATCCTGGACAAGCCTAAAATATGATCTATTGTTTCTTCAGTAGTACGGGTATTCGGCCCGGGTTTAAAATTCAGATCAGAAGTACGTAATCCTTCAGATGCCCAGTAATATCTGAAAGCCAAACCTTCCAGTAGTCTGGCGGTTACATTTTCCGCAGTATAATCTTCGGGATATTCAGGCAACTGTCTGAAATATACGCTATCGGGCACAGTGGCCTGAGATACCCATTTTTGTTGAGCATGAGCAGAGGCAAATACACCTGCAATTAATAGTGTTTCAATCAATTTTCGTTTAAAATTCATGTTGATATTTTTAATAATTATGGTGACAAGGAATCGGATTCAAATACTTGCTTACTATACCTGAATTGGGTTCAAGCAGGTTTTTCGAATAAAAATAATACACCTCATCCATAGCAAGGTTTAATTTTAACACGGATTCGTAATTTAAGTCCAGTATGCATTTACAAGTCAGATCCTCTTCATATACCTGCATAGCGGTATCTTTAAGCATATAGAATCGAATTTTTACAGGCTGAGCATATTGGATATTATCCTCTGCAACCCAACACATTTTTGGTTTCTGGTATATAATATCAATCGCTCCGCCGTTTATAATAGTAGAAGAATATATAAATAGGAGCATCAGAAATAATTTTAAGGAAATTTTAAAAGTTATCATGGTTTTGAATATTTATTTTCGGGAATGGATTGAGAATTCAATGTTAGGCAATTCTTTATTTCATCTCCTTTTCAAATCGGTACAAGTTTGTACAAGTTCAGACAACTCATTTAAAAATTGAATATCAACTATATATGGAAAGTGAAAATCTGGTGATCGAAAAATTAAAAACCAGTATTGGCAATCAATTAGCCTGGGGCAATCATGAAAACTGGAGCAATAAAGATTTTGAGGAATTATCCGAAAAGATTTTTGAGAAGACCAACGTACAGCTCAGCGCAGTCACCTTAAAACGAATCTGGGGTAAACTAAAATACGATTCTGCTCCTACAGTCAATACCTTAAATACCCTTGCCCAATTTGTCGGTTACGAAAGCTGGCGGGATTTTAGAAATCAGCCTGATCAATCTTTTGTGCACGAATCCGCTGAACAGACTTTATGGTATGAAAATAGTGATTCAAAAAATATCCAACCCTCACATAAAAAAACCAATTATGGTGCAATAGCGGCTTTATTGCTCCTGATTGGCGTACTTTTACTGTCTTTTATAGCGGGTAAATCAGTAAAGACATCCAATCTATCATCTGGTGATTTTACTTTTTCAAGTAAAAAAGTGGTCACAACAGGTGTACCCAATTCAGTCATATTTGATTACGATGCAAGCAAATCACCGGTTGACAGCATTTTTATTCAACAGTCCTGGAATAAAGAACTCAGTACTCAGGTGCCTAAAAATCAAAATCAACATACCTCTATCTATTATTATCCCGGCTATTTCAAAGCCAAGTTAGTAGTAGGAGATAAAATAATGAAGGAACATGATTTATTTATTCAGACCAATGGCTGGATACCATTTGTAGAACAAAAACCAGTCCCCATCTTTTTAGATAGCAACGATTTGAAAAAAAATGGCATAATGGGTCTCTCATTAGAGGATATAAAATCCTATAATATTCAACTACAGCCGAATACTCCGATAGTCAGATATTCCAATGTCAGGGATTTTGGAAGCATCACTTCTGATGAATTTGTATTGGAAACATCCATTCGCAGTGATTACAAGATAGGAGGTGCAATATGCCAAAAGGCTTGGGTCAGCATCCTTTGTGAAGGATCGGCCATTACCATTCCTTTATCTAAAAAAGGTTGCATCTCAGAAAATAGTTTGTTTATTTTGGGTGAATCCATTTCCGGAAAATCCAATGATCTTACCGGTTTTGGTGTTGATTTTGATGATTTTGTAACAATAAAGTCAGAAGCCAACCGATCTCAAATTTTATTTTATGTAAATAATAAATTAGTGTACCAGGTAAAAAATCCTCTCCTGAAATTTAAAATTGCCGGGATAGTATACCGCTTTCAGGGTACCGGCTCTGTTGACTATGTGAAGTTGACCGAAGGTTCCGGCAGGATGGTTTACCAGGAAGACTTTTAGAGTTAATTGTTCCTATAGTTTAAATTATATTCTGATTCCAAAGTTTAACTGAAGCATTGATCGGAGATGATCATCGTTTTCGATATTAACTTCAATTTTGACATTATTCTTTTTTTCAATCAATCTATTATTCATAATGGTTAGTCTTCCCTCTTTTGTGGCTTTGGTGCAAACCAGATTTTTTACAAAATAGGAGTTTGGGTTTACCTGCTTATCTAAACTTATTTTTTCAAAACTATCCACAGAAACCGGTCCGGTATGAAATGAATATTTTAATTTATAACTTATGCCATCATCCGACTTATATAATACATATTCCTCCTCACTCCTTTTCTCCAGTTTAAAGTAGCTAAACCCGTCAAACTGGTCTCCCTCTGTAATCTCAAGGGGACGAATGAATAAATCTCCATATCCTACATCGGCCAGAAATGGCTTTTCTGCATATACATAAATTGCCATGTGATCAAATTCGGGGCCCTCTGTTCCAAAATCATCAAATATCCTGGCAGAAATAATCCTCGCCGGGAAGCCCAGATTTTTTAATAATTGACCAAATAATAAATTTAATTCGTAGCAAAAGCCTCCTCTATTACATTCTACTACTTTATTAAAAACACTTTCCACATCTATAGTAAACAGTCGCTTATAATAAACATCTACATTTTCAAAAGGAACGGAATAAATATGATGTTGGTGTAATTTTATCAGGGTATGACTATCGGTATTGATCAGATCAAAATAGTTGATTCTGTTTAAATAGTTTTCAATGTTCATACTATTTAAAAATCATATCCCTATGGATAGGAACTGATGAACAAAATAAATCGGATCCGGGCCGCCTAGGCAACCCCCTCTTTTTCCATCACCGGATTATGAACTTCTGCTTTGTATTCTCCATTTTTTAATTTAGCACTCACCGCTTTGAAAGCTTCCAGCGTGATCTCCACATCTTCCAGGGTATGAGCAGCAGTAGGTATTACACGTAATATAATTTCCCCTTTAGGGATCATCGGATACATTACCATACTGCAAAATACGCGGTAGTTTTCACGCAGGTCATGTACCAACTGTGAGGCTTCAAATGGATGGCCCTTTAAAAATACAGGAGTTACAGGGGTATTGGTGATTCCAATATCAAATCCTGCTTCCTTCAATCCATTTTGCAATGCATTTACTA
>CAYNIG010000259.1:0-7058 GCA_964396995.1 uncultured Saprospiraceae bacterium
GGAGATTCAGGGACTTATATTCAGGATATTTCGTAAACTCGCTCGTTTTCATAAAATAGTTAAAAAAGTGTGCAAAGATAGGGCTATTTGCGAATTAGTCAGTTGGGGACAGTTCTTCCGAATTTGCTTTGAACTTGAGTTAACTTGGCTGGACTAATATCATATCCTCTTCACTTCCCTGAATAATCTATCCGCATCCTCTTTTTTACATAAAGCCGTTCCGGGATTCATGGTGGCCGCAGATCCGCAGGCGACTCCATACTGCACAGCTTCAGCTATAGTATATCCTGTCGATAAATAATGCACTATTCCCGCTACCATACTATCGCCAGCTCCGATAGTACTTTTCTTTTTTACAGCCGGAGGAGTAAAAAAGGCAGACCTTTCCTTCGTCACCAACATAGCTCCTTCCGCTCCCAAGGAAACTACGATCACTTCACATTTCCCATTTCCCATTATATTTTTGGCTGTACTTTCGACTTCGTTTAATTCTATGGTGGCTTTATTTGAAAGTCTGCTTAGTTCACTCAGGTTGGGTTTTATCAAATAAACACCCTGTTTTATAGCTTCGTTTAATGCCTCCCCGGAAGTATCTACTATGAGTTTGGCCTTTTTGTTTTCTGCAATTTGAGCCAAGGAGGTAAAAATATCCAATGGAACTCCAGGTGGCATACTCCCACTCACTACAATAAAATCAATATCCTTTATTTGCTCTACGGCTTCTGTACATGCCTGCCATTCCTGTTCACTTAATTCATTACCCGGCATGCCAAACCGATATTGATCATTAGAAGATTCTTCCAGTACAATCACATTTTCTCTGGTTTCATTTTTGGTGTCAATGATGATCGAATTTATTTCTTCCCTTATAATTAATTCATTAAAATAGGCTCCGGTATATCCACCCGCCGGATAAATGGCAATGGCCTGACCACCCAGTTTTTTAATGGCTCTCGCTACATTAATTCCCCCACCTCCAGGTTCCAGCACAGGAGTGGAACAAATCAGTTTTTTTTCCGGGATCAGGGAAGATACAGAGGTGCTCTTATCAATACAGGGGTTAAATGTAATAGTGATGATTGTTGGCATATTCTAAGGTAATAAATTTATCCTTTATCTTACCGTTTAAAACTGTTGGAATAAATGGGAAATTAAGAATGATCACTTGAATACCTGATACCACACCCGATACAGATCAGATCCCAATAAATAAAATCCACATTATTTTATTTCACCTCTATCACCTGGCCATTATTTATTCCTCCTATGGGAACATTGGTAGGGATTTGCTTCGGCTGTACCGGAGCTGCGGCTTCCATTTTGTAAACAAAATATTTGGTATCGCCCTGCCATGGAAATTTAAAATACTTCTCTTTATAGTGCAATTCCATTCTTTCGCCGGCAGCGGATGCTTTCATTATCTGTTCTGCCACCTCTTTTTTCATTACAGAGAAGTTCCATACATTGGGAGTGATGGTGCCCATATTATTTGAGGACGGCATCATCATGGTATTGAGTTCCCCTTCATAAGTTTTAAATATTACTCCTTTTTTGCTGAGTTTGATCACCTGCCCGGCACGCATGCCTTCACTATAGGGCACAAAAGTAAAAAAACTACCGATGGCTACAGCCAATACTAAAAGAATGACTAATGTACGTATTATAATTTTTTTTAATGTTTTCATTTTAAGAGTTGACAGATTAAGTGATGGTATAACAAAAAAGAGTACAAATTTAGTTCAAATTTTAAAGGAAGGGTCAGGCGATTTTCGACGAGGAAAGCCACTAAATCCACTAAAAGCTGCCCCTTTTGATAGTTGAACAAAAATTTTCTTTCATTATTTTTTATCCATATCGATACTATTTGAAAATTCCTCTGGATGCAAGATATAGTGCTTGCATTTTTCGATATAAATTTCCGCAGTGATATCCTGGGGATGATCTGCCTGATACTGCTCAAATAAAGATTGAGCATTGGCAAGATCCTTATTCATGAAAGCAGTGTGCGCTTGTTCCCAGATTGAAATTCCCGGTTCATATAAATTTCGGTTTGTAGCAAAATCTACCAATTCGTAAATTCCAACCATTAACTCCTTACCCTGGACCCTGGTCGCTGGTAAGGCCCTGAATAAAAACTGATGTTGCTGACATGCCGCTTTGGTAAATTCCGATACCAGGATATTTACATTAAAATGTTTTGTAAGCCCTTCAATGCGGGATCCAAGATTTACTGAATCACCGATTGCAGTATAATCAAATCGCTTTTCAGATCCAATATTCCCTATGGTCATCTCTCCTGTATTGAGGCCAATCCCCATTTTTAACGGGCCATAACCCTCCCCGATAAGATAGGTATTTACATCTTTTAGTTTGTGTAACATTTCCAAGGCTACTTCACAAGCTTCGGTGGCGTGATCAGAATTGTCCAGTGGAGCACCAAAAATGGCAAAGATGGCATCCCCAATGAATTTATCTATTGTGCCTTCATGTGCAAGCACAGGTTCGGACATAGCTGATAAATATTTATTTATTATACTTACCACCACCTGTGGGTCCATTCGTTCTGAATAGGTAGTAAACCCCCTGATATCTGAAAACAATACAGATAGTGTTTTCTTAGTTCCGCCGAGCATAAGGCTTTTGGGATCTTCCATGATTTTATTTACCACTGTCGATGATACATAGGTACCAAAAGCATTTTTAAGTTGTCTTTTTTGGACTTGCTCAGTAAAATAGTTGTAGGTCATGGTTACCATACCGCTTACCAGGCCACCTAACATCAAGGAGACTACGGGAAATTTTAAACTGAATGCATTAAACAGGGGAAAAATACTGAAGAAAGTAGCGGTCAATAAAGTACCCAATAAAAACAATGCATAAATTGGCCGGATATAACTGATCATCATGGCTGTCAGCAAAATGACCAATGCTATGAAAGGTAAAAACCGCGAAAATGATTTTTCATTGATATAAGCCTGATTGGCAATATTGAGAAATGCAATGGCATGAACATCGACTCCGGGAATACGGGTGGTTGAATAAGGCACGCTTTTTATATCTTCCATTCCGCTTGCACTGGTGCCCAGAAATATTACTTTATCACTAAAGTTGGAGGAATCCAGCATATGGTTCAACACTTTATAAAAAGGTATATGCCGTATTTCCTGATCTGATCCCAACCAATTTATTCTGAAAGATCCATCCTTATTTAAAGGTACATTCAAACTGTCAAGAATAAATAGTTTCCGATTCTCTATGTAGGCTTTACTGAGATCAGCACCTATCAGGTCGGCCCACATAAAAAAGGGGAAATTACCGGCAAGGGTCGTACTGTCTTTACCTGACTTCTGTTTTATTTTATGCACCAGGGGATAATTTCTGAGCATGCCATCATAGTCAGACTCCATCTGGATGGTCCCTACACCCAGGGCTTGTTGGGCGAGGGCATCGATAGGCATGTGAATCTTGCCCAGATTTTTAAAATCCATTTCAGGATTGTTCTTTATCTTAAAATAAGACAAATAAGAAATATCATATTCGGAAGTATCCTTTGGGTCTGCAAATGCGCTCAGATAGGCCACCTGGGCATTTGCCAATGCTTTACTGAGTGAATCGTCTGTACTTAAAAATTTAATGGCCAGGTCACTCTCTTTGATACCCCGGGCACTTAAAAGTTGGTTGTAAATATGAGGTAAGGTATCCGGCTCGGTATATAAAAAATCAATTCCTATCACAAAAGGCCTGCATGCCCCTAAAAAATCAATTACCCGGGCATCATATAGCCGGGGCCAGGAATTGACCCTGCCCAACTCTTTAATACTTTCATCATCTACATCTATGATGAGAATGTCTTCCGGTCTGACCGTTTTAAACTGATTATTGATCCCTCTGCCTCTGAAAGCAAGGTCATAAATCGAATCTTCTATCCGCCTGATAGGCTCGCTCTCCAGCCTGTCACTAATAAAACAAATCAACAAGGTAAGCACTAGACTTACCATTGCCAATAAAAAAGACTTTATTAAAAATTGCTTTTGCTTCTTATTCAATTCGAAGCTACAAATTTAGCTAAAACAGTCTCAGCTTGTGCACGCAGATCATCACTATTATATTTAGCTATAAACTGCTCGAAAATATCCTTAGCTTTTTGTTGATTATTGATTTTTAAATAAGAATGGCCTAAAGCAAACATGGCATACTTTGCCATACCGTCCATTGGCTTTTGATCAAGAAAGGTTTTGAAAGCCCATACCGATTTTACATAGTCGCCTTTCTCATAAAATACGGATGCTTCTTCAAAGCTGATTTCTTTGTCTTCTTTCCAATAAGTCTGGTCAGGATGATTTATGGTATCCGCTTTTGCTTTTGACCTGCGTATACCACCCACCTCGGCTCTTTTTGAATCGCTGGCTTCTTTAAATATTTTTTTGAAACCGGCAAATACATTTTCACTTTGAGCAAGAGCCTGGCCGCCGCTTTGATCAAATAAAGATTGTACAGAATAACTACTGAGTGGTTCTACAGAAGTCTTGGATCCATTAGACCACTGAATTTCGACAATAGACTTAGCTGCAGTTTTAATGGTTTGATTGTTGTACAACACCGTATTTACTTTTAGCGGAGTCACCGAATTACCTGCGATGGCCTGAGCAGCACCTTCAAGATAAACTACTTTACCAAGTTGAGTTCCACTTTGTGCCAATAGTTGTAGAGAGAATATTGCACTTAGAAAAAGGCAAAGAATCAGGGTTTTACTTTTCATTTTATTTTAATTGATTGATGATTTTACTATAATATTCAGAAAACCGCGTATCAATGGTGTTGGCAATTTCAAGCCATTTTTTGGCTGCCGGTTTATCTTCCAACTTTATAAATGCTTTCACCAGGTTAATCGCCGTTTGAAAATCTGAATCATCAAAGCTAAAGGATTTTTCGTAAAATTGCGCGGCTTCTTTAATATTGCCCTCCTGCATTTCAATATTTCCCAGATTATTCAGGATCGAAGCGTTATTCGGAGAGAACCTCAAAGCTTCCTTTAAAATGTCTTTTGCCTCCGAAAATCGACCACTTTGAGCCAAAACCACGGCATATTTATTCTTAATATACACATTATAAGGCTCATACAGATATTGATTTTTTAATGCGGCCAGGCTTCCTTCATTGATTCTGGCATACACCTTAAAGGACTGGTCTTTGTAGTTTTTGACAACTTTTTCGGTTTCGTACGTTTTTCCTACCACTCCGCCAGGGTGATATTGTGATGGTCTGTAAATTCGTCTTGCTTCGTACATGGGTATCAGATCCGGGAAATTTCCTTTATTTATTTCGAGATGATATCTTTTGGCAGCATTCTCCCATGCATCGTGAAATTCTGCACTGCCTATCAATGTGGTTTCTATAGGTAACCACACTTTATCCTGAGAAATAATCACATCACGGGGGTTAAATCCCATCGATTCCACCGAGTTAACCGGGATGTTTAAATCAAATGCCATAAATATATGCCCTGGCACATCAATGAAGGCAGTAGGTATTCCAATGTTTTCGAGGACAGAACAATAAAGGGCCACAAAATCATCGCAGTCCCCGCTTTTCTTTTTAAGTGTTTCTCCCGGGTATTGAAGAAAGTCAATGATATTAGCATTGGATGATACGTTATAATAACTTAAATCAGGGTCAGGTGTGTACACCAGCTTCTCAAACCTGAGCATAGAATACAATTGAATTGCTTTGAGCAAATTATCCGGCAGGGGTACTTGTATTACTGAGTTAAAAAGAGCGTTGCTTGTATTGGCATAATCGGCCATCGGACCGGGTCCTACACTAATAAATGAAGCTATTCTTCTCTTATCCGACCAGTTGATGGCATTGCGGGGATTGAGGGTTAACGGTTTGGAACGTTGACTGGTCTTCGTTTGCTCATTATAAATATATGTTACGGTGACTTTGGCCTGAACTTTCTGACTTTGACTATTTTCCAACACTTTAGGTAATAGTATCGCAGTCAGATCGATGGTATTATTAGAAAATGAAGTAATTGCTCCCCCCGGTAAGATGGTTGGTTCTTTCATTATATCGGGTATTTCGATGGAAATCTGACTGTATCGAATGGGCAGATTGGTATTATTGGTGAGCGTAAGATTTCCGATGGGCAGCAGATTAGTCTCACTGTAGTTTAGGTACAAGGAAGGATAGATGTCATTCATTTTGACATCGGTGATGGAAAGAGGGTCTTCATTTTTTGAAACCTGGGTGCGCAGGTCAATACCACTTTGCAACGCCATTTTATAATCTGCATTTTGAGGATCGATGCTCTGTGCTTTTTGAAATGACTTTACAGCATCGTATACCAGGCCCCTGGAAAGATCAGCTTGTCCCAAACCGTACCACAATGTTGCAATTTCAGGATAGTTGCGGGTAAGTTTTTTGTATAATTCTGATGCTTCATCAAATAAATTTGATCTGGTATATAATCCAGCAAGTTTCTCTTCGTATTTTCTCAGTTTTTCAGAAGACTCTTTAAAAACAGCGGAACCACTGTTTTTAAGCGATTGACTCAGATAAGTAATGGCTGATTTGTATTGATCAATGGCTTTTTGATTATTATTGATTGCCTCATATGCTTCACCCAGGGGACCCAGAAGATTTTTATTTGTAGGGTCTAGCTTTAGTGCACGTTCGATTTGAATGCTGGCTTCGGCAGGATTACCCACTGCCAATTCTGCTAGGCCTATTTTAGAAATCAACCCAATATTATCCCGGTCATTTAACAGCAATTGTTTGTATAGTGACAAGGCTTCTGTCGGGTTATTATTGGCAAAGGTAATTTCCGCCAGTTGTAACTTCCATTTGGTTTCATTAGGCCGGATGGAAAGTAAATACTGATAAGCAGCCAGCGCTTCATTGTATTTCTTTAATCCTTTTAATCCTATGGCCTGGTACTCTTTTATATTTAAAGTCTGATTGGCATCCAATTTATTGGTGTACAACTCGAGTGCTGCACGGGCATTTTTTTCAAGATCATTATATTTTTTTCCAAGATCCAACGTGCGCAAATAGGA
>CAYNIG010000260.1:0-7036 GCA_964396995.1 uncultured Saprospiraceae bacterium
AAGTGATCAAAAGCATTAAAGATCCCATCACAGGTAAATATTCATTTAAAGAGCAGATTGTACACAAAGACAAAGTGAAAGAATTCTTTGCTAATAAGTAAAGTGGGGTACAACCTCTTTATGTTTTAAAGAATCAAAGGCTTTTGTAAAATCAAGAGCCTTTTTTATTTAATCTGTATTCTATATATCCATCTTAATTCCTATACATGAGTTTTTTTAGTAAATTTTTTACCAAAGAAAAAAAAGAGGATCTGAATCAAGGCTTGCAGAAAACCAAAGTTTCCTTTTTTGAAAAAATCACTAAAGCAGTAGCTGGAAAGGATACGGTTGATGAAGAGGTACTCGACAACCTGGAGAATATTCTCATCACCTCTGATGTAGGTTTGACAACGACCGTAAAAATAATTAAACGGATAGAAGCTCGCGTAGCTAAGGACAAATATCTAAACACATCTGAGCTTAACAGCATTTTAAGAGAAGAGATAGTTTTTTTACTCTCTGAAAACAATACCGTCGATGCCGAGGACTATGATTTGCCGGATGGCCCAAGGCCATATATTATGCTGGTGGTAGGTGTAAATGGCGTGGGCAAAACAACCACTATCGGAAAAATTGCTTTCCAGCATACCATCCGTGACAAGAAAGTGGTATTGGGAGCCGGGGATACTTTCAGAGCTGCCGCTGTTGACCAGTTGAAAATATGGTCGGAGAGAGCGGGCTGTCAATTTTTTAGTAAAGGTATGAATGCCGATCCGGCAGCAGTGGCCTATGAGACTGTTGACTATGCCATTAATAACCACTGCCAAATGGCCATCATTGACACGGCAGGTAGACTTCATACCAAACTCAATCTGATGAATGAATTGGGTAAAATCAAAAGATCCATTTCCAAAAGAATGGACGGAGCTCCCCACGAAGTATTACTGGTATTGGATGCCACAACAGGGCAAAATGCAATAGAGCAAGCCAAACATTTTTCTGAAGCAACTGATGTGACCGCAATAGCTTTGACTAAATTAGATGGAACTGCCAAGGGGGGAATCGTGTTGGCAATTTCCGATCAATTTAAAATCCCTATTAAATATATAGGAGTGGGAGAGGGGATGGATAAATTACAAATCTTTAATAAAAAAGCTTTTGTGGATAGTTTGTTTGAAAAGTAGAATCGCTAAAATACCTTTTACGGATGCTAGGGCTCTGAATAAATAATTATTTTTTTACTGGCCGTCTTTTCCTGGTTATATACTCTCAAAATATAAGTACCGCTCGCCAAATCAGGTAAAGGAAGGGTGATATTTTGATTGATAATTATTTTTTGATGAATTAAAGATTTTCCAGTGAGATCGAATAACGCAAAAGTATATTCACCAAATTGATTGCTATCCAACTGAATATTAATGTAGGTGGAAGCAGGATTGGGAGTGATTGCTTTGATAAATAACTCCTGATTGATAGAGGTAATGGTTTTTCCACATACATATTTTTTCAATGTGTCCAGCGCTCTGGCAACATTTAACCGACCCCCACTTACTGTTTTTCCGTTAAGATCTGAGTTTTTATCTACACCAGCGAGTAATGATTTTTTTATCAGTCGGGCAGATTCCACCGGATTGGATATTATATAATCAGCCCATTCCTTACAGGGAAGACTGTACATCAGGCCTACTGCACCGGCTACCACAGGAGTGGCTGCCGAAGTACCTGAAAATGCCGAATAGGAGTTAGTGGCGTCCGACCGGGTAGTCTGAAGGTTTTCACCAGGAGACCCCAGATCAATATTCTTTAAACCAAATCCTGAATTGTACACGCGATTGCTGTTTCTGTCGGTATTGGTGACGGCAATTAAAAATTCACTGGGGCAGGTTGAAGGCATGTCTCCTTCATCATCTACATCAACATATTTATTGGTTGTGGCACCACAATTGATGATGCCTGCAGCTCCCATCTTATCGTACATTCCACACCAGATAGGGTAGTCCGCAGCTTTAGCAAAACTTATTCCGCCAGAATAATTTATCGCCACAACCAATGCCCCTTGTTTTCCATTGGACTGATTGTATCGGATTCGTTGGTCTAAAATATAATTGAACATTTCGATTAAATCACTGATGTTCCCGTTGGCAGAAAAAGAGGTGAGCATCAGCTTGCTGTTCCACATCATGCCGGCAATGCCTGTTTTATTATTTCCTTCGCCACACATAATACCGGCGACACTGGTGCCATGATTGGAAAGACCGTCAGTAGAGTTATCCACCGAATGTTTTTCATTTTTGTATCTGAGGCTAAGACCATTGACATCATCAATATAACCGTTATTATCATCGTCTTTTCCATTTCCCTGAATTTCAAACTGGTTTTTCCAGATTCGGTTTTTCAGGTCTTCATGCGTGGTTAAAAAACCATGATCAATAACTGCCAGTACCAGGGTATCCTTATTAAATGTAATTCCCCCTGTGGTCTGATCCCACGCTTTCAAGGCATTTATAGTATTTAAATACCATTGTTGAGAGACCATAGGATCATTGGGTGAGGCTCGCCTTTCCAATTTAACATTCTGCTCTACAAACAACACAGCCGGGTTAGACAATAATTCTTGCCGGGTTATTATTCCATTAACTTCTATTATATTAAACCTGGAAGCGAGAACCCTGTGATCTATTTTTTTTGAACGTTTAATTGCACCAAACCAGTTACTGAATTCTTTTGTGGTTTGACCATCTTTTAGCTGGACAATCCAACTTTCCTGTCCTCCCACAAACAGGACTGAAAAAAGAACAACAAATAAAGTGGATAAACTGTATTTACATTTCATGAACAGAGATATAGTCTTTTTTAAACGAATAAAGCCTGCAGGCGGGTATAAAATTACAGTAAATTTCAGTGAAAATAAATCGCATACCATTATCGCATGTTTGGCAATGGTAATCAGTAAATTCTTGATGTAGTGCCCTAAAAACCATCTGCCTCCAACGAGGTAAGATTATATCTGAAATTCAACTTTTTCAGGCAGGTAACACCAACGTAGTTGATGTAATCCCATCTGCACAGAGGTTTAAAAAATCTTAAATCAGAAAGTCACTTGGTAAATGAAAATGATAGGGAAACCCTGCTCGTTGAACCGGGATTTTTTTGCAATGACTCATGATTTGATGAGGTGTTTTTTCTTAAATTTTTTTTCGCCAGCTTTTATCCTAACTTGAAGATGATTTTCAAAAGGAGGAATCGGGCAATTATACCCATCACTGTAAGCACACCAGGGGTTGTATATCCTGTTTAAATCAAGTAAAGCGTGATTGTTTTTAATATCTCCTACTTTTAAATCCAGGTATCGACCACCTTCATAAGTTTGTTTTCCATTACCCGCATCTTTAAAAGGAATGAATAAATGATCCTTATATAGGGGAGAACGGATAGTTTGCAGATTCCGGTAAGCCATCAGTGTAATAGGTTTCCCTGAAAGCACAAAACTAAACCGGGCATATTTTATAAATGATTTTATTTGTCCTGAGTAGGTTGGCATTTCTATGACTTCCTGGTCAGGGAGTATTTCAACCGAGCAGAACACTTTATTTTTTTCTTTTACCGGGTAATAATCAAGAAATAGACTGTCTGCTGGCGGGAGTGTGGTACGGGGATCCAGAATTAATGCCTTCCAGTTGGTAGACCTGAATAGTTGAATTTCCTGTTTGTAAGTTAAAAATTGCGAATAGGTATTTTCCGTGCGTATAAAAAAAATGATAAAAGCAAATAAAAGGGAAAATGCTTTCATTTTGACTGTTCAACTATAGCAATATTATTTCCACGGATTGCAATTCTTTTTATATTACGAATCCCGTAGTAAGAAAGATCAGCTATCTCTAGCCAGGATTTTTGTTTGTCTGGAAGTATTGAATATAGTTTTGAATCTTTACCCATAATAAAATGGCCCGTGTCAGTCAGAGCAAAATCTTCTGCACCGGGTACCGTTTCCGTTATTATAGCTGCTCTTTGATTGATGTGATCGTACTCTTTTATATACCAGAATTCATCGTTGATTTTATGTACATAAATTAAATTGCCTTTTGCATTTTTTTGAAGGCATCTCCCTATGTCAGAGCTGAAAATGAGAGGATCTTTTGAATCAATATTGACCAAAGCGACTTGATTAGGCTTGTTAACCAGAAAGAGAGCCACATTCTTTTGATCAAGCCAGGAGAAATATCCAACATTTTTTATATCTGAGAATGGACTAAAAACTAATCCACCCGGTTTATATTCGTAGCTATATATTCTTTGTAACGAAGTAACAGGATCATCTACACGCACACAGGAAAGAAATTTCAAATCTTGCGACAATGAAGGAGAAAACTCACTTAATGAAGTTTTGGTGATCTGTCTTTTTACATTATTACTGAGATTCAGTGAGTATATATCATTCTGCTCTGAAAAAGGAAGTTTTACCGAAATCAGCAATTCATGATCATTAACAAAGAAAGGTTGATTATTATACCCCTTCTCATTAAATTTTGTGATGAAGCGCGGACTGTGAACGGACAGTTTAGTATCATTATATTCTAAAGCAAATAGATAAATATTGGTGACCAGGGTAGACTGGCCATATAAATGGCAGGAAAAAATAAAATAACTTATTAAAAACAAGTACCTCATTATTTTTTATTTGCTGTGGTAAACAGTCTGTTCCAGTTTATCCCATTGGCGATTTTTCCATTTTTAGTAGAAAACCAAATGAAGAGTGGTTTGCCTACAATATGATCTTCGGGTACGTAGCCCCATGCCCTGGAATCTTCACTGTTGTGCCTATTGTCCCCCATAGCCCAATAATAGTTTTGTTTAAAAGTATAAGTACTGGATTCAGATCCATTAATAAATATTTTGCCATCCCTTACTTCCAGTTTGTTGTGTTCATACACGGAAATAATTCGATTGTATAATGGAAGATTTTCTACTGTAAGATTGGTAGTGGCACCTGCCTTCGGTATATATATAGGTCCATAATTATCAACCGTCCATGTCAACGAAAGGGGAGTGTCATAAGGGAATATTGATCTCGGTTGCTGGGGCATGACCTGGATGATCAGTGAAGTGTCCATGTTTCTTACTTTTTCAACCTGGGTACTATCCAAAAAATAGATACTTTGCTGTGGGTAGCTATCGGTAAGATTGACACCAATTTGATCCAATTTTCGCTGATTTACCTGTCCGTTCGGTGAAATAATCCGGTACATAAATTGCTGATGGGTAGCATTCGGAGCGGCCACATTATTTATATACAATTGCCGATTCACTATTTTCAGACTATCACCGGGTAGTGCAACACAGCGTTTGATATAATGATCCTTCTTGTCAACTGGCCTTGTAATCAATTTAGAGCCTTTTACATCATTCCTTACATATTCTTCTCTTCGGTATTGATCTGCCGTCCAGGATCTGGTCGGAGATAAATATACACTGTCCCCAACAGGCCAGTTAAAAACAAATGGTTCAAATCGTTTCACCTCCTGAAGCTTGGGTAATCGATTATAGCCGAAATGAGGGTCCCGGATATAGGATTCGGTATTAAGGAAAGGAATACGATTGTGTAATAAAGGAATCATGATAAAAGTTTGAGGCAACCTGATACCATAATGAGCTTTGCTTACAAATAGAAAATCTCCTACTTTAAGGCTTCCTTCCATGGATGAAGTGGGGATCATATATGCTTCTATTAAAAACATCCTGATAAAAGCGGCTGCGAAGACGGCAAAAATGATTGACTCAACCCATTCTCGTACAGGACTTTTTTTGTAAGGATTGTTGGCTGTAAGCTTGCTGATGGTCTTAGTATCTTTCTTTTCCTGAGCCTCGTGTAATTTATCGAAGTATTCCTTTTCCTGTTTGAGGATAGGGCCATAAAATTTATTATTTTTATTCAATCCAAGCCAAAGACCATAAAAAGGGGCTAAAACCACAGATAGAAAATGCTGAAGAAATGAATGCCGCCCAAAGGATCGTGCCAGGTCAATAACCAGGGCGGAAAATATAAAAATATTGACAATAGGGAATAGCATCCACCAGGCATGAGATTTTTTTCTTCCAACTATACCAGCTAATTCGTACAAATTCAAACCCGGAATTAATCCTTTCCAGGCTTCAATACCTGCCTTTGGAAAAACAAAGTACATAGCTGCACTAAAAATCAAGTAACCTATGAATAAAAATAAAAACATAATAATAACTTAAGTAAGTGGGCCAAAGATAAGATATATGACTGACGATACCCAAGTCTAATAGACTAATGTAGTCTCCGGGAGGTCATAAATTATATTTTAGAATTAAACAGAAGCCCCAAATTAAAAGGAGGATTATTTGTTTGATAGACTCTTTTTTCTAAAATATAGAGCAAATTAGTGCCAGGACCCTAGTCTGAAAATTATTTTTTTTGATTTCATATTAAATAATTTAATAATCTATAATTAACTTTTTTACAACAATTTATATTAAATATTATTTGTATTTGCCTGAATGTTAATGATTTAACTTAAATTATTTTACTATTTTCTTTTGTGGCTCGCTTTTTGTTTTATAGTTTTATAGCAAAATTTTAACAATCTCATATTATTGTTTATGAAGCAATTATACCCATTACGTGCCAGTGTTACTTTAAGAAAATTAATGACTTTGGCTTTTTTTATAACCATTGCCCAGCAATCTCTTGTTGCGCAATATTGCCCTCTAGTTTGTAATGATAAAGTAAATGTCACGTTGCCTGCGGAGTATTGCGCACGAACGCTTGAAGCAGCAGATTTACTTAGGAATGTCACAGATTGTGATCCTACTTTATATGAAGTAATTCTTAACCATCCTTTTGGCACTAATAACACGATGCCTTCCCATGTTGACAGATCACATCTGGGATATACGTTTGTTTATTCTGTGAGAGAAGAAGGCACTGGTGCATCCTGCTGGGGCTATGTGACGATTGAAGACAAAAGTGGACCACCGGTACCATGTAAAAATGCGACGATCAGTTGTTTCCAGGTTGGCGATATAAATAAGG
>CAYNIG010000261.1:0-7027 GCA_964396995.1 uncultured Saprospiraceae bacterium
TCAGTGCTTCGACCCCAGTTGGCACGTGCACTGACTTTAAAATGCGATATCTGTACCGGGATGGATGCTTCTTTCCCAATATGAATCGCTTCATTGATGGCATCCACTACTTTATTTTCTTCATTGCGAATATGAGATGCGTAGATGCCATTCTGAGAGGCAGCGGCTTTGGCGAGGCCTACTACTTCTTCGGTATTGCCGTACATGCCAGGTAAATAGATGAGTCCGGTCGATAATCCTACCGCACCATCTTTCATTGCTTGTACCACGAGGGCTTCCATTTTGGATTGTTCTTCGGCGCTGGCTTTACGATCTTCTAATCCCATTACTAACCTGCGTACTGTATTATGCCCTACTAATGACGCTACATTGATCGATGTCTTTATGCTATCTATCTCTTTAAAAAATTGTTTCAGATCATCTGCCGAGCTGCCACAGTTACCGGTGATGACGGTGGTCACTCCATCCAGTATATAATTTTCAGCTGTCGGTCTTTCCATAATGCCTCCTTCTATATGGGCATGTACATCTATAAAGCCGGGGGCAACAATCAATCCTTTTGCGTCTATGATTTTAGTTGCGGTGCTCTTTTGTAGTTTACCTATTTTTTGGATGATTCCGTTTTGTACTGCAATATCACCATAATACCAGCTGTTGCCTGTGCCGTCTATAATTTTACCATTGGTGATGAGTATATCGTATGTCTGGGCAAATAATATATTGGTAGTACATAATAAAAATAAAACCCATTTATTCATCTTTATTCAACTTTTGAAAATTGAAGGTATGGAATAAATGGGTTTTAATTCATTGCTTTTTTGACATCAAGATTCGCATTGCCATGCCTGACCTCTTTTTGTTTCTGCAACCCCTGTGTATTTTGAATAGTTTATCCTACGGTTAGCTTTGGGTGCCTGATTAATTTCTACCCCGCTTTACCTTAGTCTTGGTAACCTTTGCCGAATTCCCTCTTGGGCCGGTAACTTTAGTAGTGGTTCGCTTAGCGTCTACCTTTCCACCCTGGGCACCCCGGGCATGCACTGTGGTCGTTTTTCTGGTAACCCTATAATTATTTACCGCAGTACTATGCCTTCTGGTTACGGTAACTGAACTTACTCTGCGGGGAGCATATGCATTGTGCACCCGTATGGTTCTGTGAACAGGAGCTATTACAAATGCACTGTGATATCTTATTCTGAAAGGATGGAATACAGACCAGGTCAGCGGTCTCCACGGTCTCCACCAGGTAGGATAAAATGCCCATCGGAAAGGGCTTACCCAAGGTCTGTATACCGGACCATATACAAATCGAACCGATGGCCAGGACCAGACATTAACTACTACGATATCTTCGTATCCTTCATCCACATAAGGTCCTTTTTTATTTGATTTTTTATCTTCATCACCACTGGGCTCCACTATGATGGATTCACCGTAGATGTCTTCATCTCCAATGATTTGAATGATGGCAGACTCTTTACCGTCTTTTTCAAGTTCAATTACAGCGATGTCCTGGTTTTCATTTTCGCTTACCGCCACTTGTAATATAAATGCATGGCCATCTCCATCGGCATTGTCTATTACCTTGACATAATCTATATCCCCATCTTCATTCAGATCCAGATTGTTTACATGATTGGACTCTGTATTGAGTAATTTTTCAAATTCTTCAGGCGAAGATGCTTTTTGAAATAAATCCAGTGCGCCCCGTAAATCAAAATTATCGCCCGGTAATCCGGTAGCATCATCTGATTGGGCTTGGGAGAATACGGATAGGAACATCATACTTGCTAAGAGGCTCCAGGATTTTATGAGATTTTTCATATGGATATTTGTTTTTAATAAGACTACGGAAAGTTAGCCTTGGTTTAATCAATCGCTCAAAGATATTTTTAAATCAGGAGGAAGGTTTCACCCTTAGGGGTAAATCTGAGGTTCTCGTCAACTCAATCTAATTGAAAAAGAAGTGTAATTCTCTTTTTTAAAATGTACTTTGACTAAAACGAATGAAAAGGATATTTGGCATTGCCTTTTCAGATTTAAATATTGCTTTTAAGCTGTTATCTTTGCCTTTCATATGGAATAATGGGATTGGATCTTAAAGAGGCCCGGAATTCAGGAAAAAGAGAAACAGAAAAAGTGAAAAGAAAACGAATAGTACTAAAACTGGGCAGTACCACACTTACGCAAGGCACCACCAAAATTTCAAGGGGAAAGCTGGAAGACCTGGCCAGGCAAATAAACATTCTCATGAGCGATTATGAGATAGTAATTGTCACCTCCGGTGCCATAGCAGCAGCCAAACATTATATAGAACTTCATCGCGGAAATGCCATCGCTGTAAAACAAGCTCTGGCGGCAATCGGCCAACCGGTACTGATGCGGTTTTATCAGGAAGTGTTTAATGACTATTCTCTTAAGATAGGGCAATGTTTACTCACCTATCGCGATTTTGAAAATGAGCTTTCCAGATCCAATACACTCGATACGATCAATACCCTGATAGAGAATAATTATATACCGGTGATCAATGAAAATGATACCATTGCGACAGATGAGATCAAATTTGGGGATAATGATAAACTCGGTGCATTAGTAGCCGGTCTGTTGAAGGCCGATTTATTGATTTTGGCTTCCGATATAGATGGTATTTATGACGGTGATCCAAAATCAAGTAGTACTGCTAAATTAATTACAAAAGTGACTGATGTGGAATCTCTGAATTATCTTCAGGATGGCTCCAGCATATCTTCTCTTGGGACAGGTGGAATAAAATCAAAACTCGAAGCAGCCCGCATTTGCAAAGCAAACGGGGTAGAGATGTGGATAGTAAATGGTGGTAAAGAGGAATTTGCTGTAAAGGCATTGAGAGGGGAAATTGAATTCACCAGGGTGATTTAATTGAGCTCCATTATTTTATTTTCATCCTTATCAGAAAATACAAAACGGCAGCAAGAGCCATCGAAAAGCTTATCCATAAAGGCGAATTTGATTTTTCCTGAAGGCCGCGAAGTGGTCCCGCATTCCCATGACATTGAAATGCTGCCCAATAATAAGGCATTGCATATTTATTACCATATGTGTTTCCATTTATATAATCCAGTTGCATGGAGCGTATAGCCTCGTCCTTTGAATACCCTTTTAGTAAATTCCGATAGATGAGCAGTACCTGATCAGCTGAGATTTTATCGTTTATTTTCCATAATGTGCTGATTACCGATCTTGCTCCGGCTTTGAGAAAAGACCTGGATAAGCTGAAAACGCCCTCGCCCTGTACCTCTTCTCCAAGTCCTGTTTCACAGGCACTCAGGAATACCAGATGCTGATGATATTGATTGTTGGCGATTTGTATCGCATTGAGGCTATCTTCTGATCCTCTCAGATAGGTTTCTGCGTCACTTATAAAACTGGATTTGGCATGTGATGCAATATGAAGAATATGAGAATTAGCTGCCCTGATAGCCAATGATTTTAAACTAATATCCGGAGGCAAAGCCCGGGCATATCGTATATTTTTTATAATTAATTCTTTTTCTTTTATATTATACTTCAGATCAGGGAAAGCCGGTGCAAGCACAGAAAGATACATGGGGGGGCTGATGGAAATTGAATCAGAATGGTATTCTAACCACAATTGCAGGGAGTTTTGATTGATTATAGAATTTTCTTTAATCAGATAAGGCCATTCTACATATTTGAAATTTACAACCGGCTGGCTCAGTAAGGCACCAAATGGAAGAAGTGAAAATATTCCATCCGGAATAATTACCAATTTGGTTCCTTTTTCTAATTGTAAAGGTTTAATGATGGCATCAAACAACCGGCTGGAGGCATTGGCCCAGATGGAATCCCGTATATGAGAAACCATGGTCATGGAAGTCTGCATGCAGGTATGAAATTCATTTACCCATTGATAAAGATTTTGATTTTTAGCCTCAAAGCTCAAAAAGGATAGTTTATTCTTTTGTATATGAATTAGAAAAACTTCATGATTCCGGGCGACATAAAAATCCAATATGGAAGTTTTTTTATCCAATCGTTGTTGTACCAAGTCTATTGAAAGGTTGGTCCAGGGAATCACCTTTACTGTTGCCAATAAATCTGTTTTTTCTTTTTGTAATTTCCCAAGTCCGATCTCTATCGAATCAACCAGTGATTTTGAGTTTCGCTGTGTTGATTCGAGATGATCTATTTGCAATTGAATATTATTTAAGGCAGTCCGTTGTTGCTCGTTCATCGACTCCAATTTCAATCTGGTTTCATTTCTCAGATTAAATGATTTATTGATTTCAATATAACCCAGCAAGCCTTCTGCGTCAAAATTGATTTTTAATTTATATGCTTCAAAATAAGACCGTACTACGAGGTCTGCATAGCTGCCAAATTCGCGCATGAGGTCGGATCTGTCCTGGGCTCTTTCTACTGATTGCCTGAGTGCAATCAGTTTATTAAAATTTATTTTGGAAAATGCAAGTATCTGATCTATATATGTGGGCGTATGGCTTATTTTATAGGCTTTAAAATATAAGGAAGAAGCCGTGTGAATGGCAGATAGAAAATAAGCATCTGACCTCTCCGGTTTGGAGTAAGGAAAAGAATGAACTCCGGAAAGAGCTATTTCTTCATTCATCTGTACAAAACTTTTCCCGGCCAATGCTATTCCTGCTTGCAATAAGTGATATTTTGACCTGATATCCGGAGATTGATTTTTTATACCTATGTTTTTTACAAAGTAATGATTTGAGGATATGGCTTCTTTTACCCGGTTCGTTTTTAAAAAATATTCTGATATTAATAATATCGCTTCGGGGTCTGAATTATAGGTGGGTAAGAATCGTAAGACTTTCAAGGCTTGCTCGGCAAGGGGAGAAATAGTGTCGCTGTGTAAAACTTGTTTTAAAAAATTATTGGTAGTGATGGTATTGGTAACTGATTTGGCTTTTGGGTCAAATTTATAAGAATTCCAGAACTGAAGAACTTCATTTTTTAATGGCAATTTTAGGTATAATGACAAAACAGTGGGCTCGTATTCAAAGGCAGGAAAATTATACAATGAATCTAAAAATTTGGCCTGAATCAGCGCATTGGCCAGGTAAATTCGAGCCTGATTAAAATTTTTATTGTCAATGTACAATGATGCCAATTGCCGGTTTACCTGCATCAGTCTCTTGGTGTAATTTCCGATTTTGGTATACAGGTTACGATAGGAAGATAGGAGACGATGAGTTTGGGAGTACGATTGAATGGCTTGATCAAAGTCACCCTCGTATTGCTCAATTATACCTTTATTAAAGTAATAATTGAATAGGGTCTCACATTCTATAAGCTGAATACTATCCTTGGTGAATAAATCACGGCTTTCTAATACTAATTTTAATTGAAGCAGGAATTTTTTACCTTTTTCAAAATCGTTATTGAAATTACAAGCTTCCAATACTGCGCCTATGGCATTTAATGGTAATTCCTTGTTCCTGTAAAGCCGGGTATAATAAATCCATTTTTCTCCCAAAAAAATAAGGGAATCCAAATCACTGTTTAAATAGGCACTTCTTACTCTTTCTGCCAGTTTTTCCGTTTCAATGGGGCTTTGGCTTAAAGCAGTATTCAGTAAACAGCAGAAGAAGATTCCCTTACATAAAAAGCGGATTTTAAATCTGTTCACTTAAATCTATGGAAGAGTAATGTACATGGATTTAAAATTATTGATTTTTCTTTTTGCATCAATAAAAATTTTCATCACTTCTATCGGGCCGGAATATTTTTGCAAGGTCAAAATGTCTTTTTTAGACAGCGAGTAAATATAATTTCCTGCCGTGTCTTTTCTGCCTCTATTATACTTAATTAATTTTACAGACTTAGCCTGACCCAATTTGAGATATACATCTGCTCTTTTGGGAGAAGAATACTCTTTGGACCATTCATCATTGTAAAGGCTTCGATTGGTTGCGGCCTCACTTGCACGTTGGGCCATCACGTTTTCTACAAATGAATTTGCGCATGGAGGGGGATCATTGTCCGGAGGACATACATTAGTTGCCATAATATTTAAAATTTTGGTTAATAAATAGTTGATTTTTACCTGAATATAAGGCAAAAATGTAAAGAGTAGGTAAAATGTCGGGTTTTAAAATTATTATTTTTGTGGAATCACACAAAATCACCCAAAAATGTGAGTAAAAAGCCGTTCGTTGAGTCGTGTTTCAAAAGGAAACTCAATCCATGGGTAGTCGAATGATAAATTCTGATCCACTGATTAACGTATCATCCTCGTGTGCAGCTGTATGGCGGTAATGATCGGGATTTCCAACATATACATTACTTGCCTCACCGGCCGGAGGGGTATTCGGGGTTTTCTCTCCTCCGGGTGTCTGATTAAACGTATTTACTACAATGCTTCTTCCGTGTGCTTTCACTATATCATAAGCCAGACTCAATCCCAATCCCGTCCCTTGCCCTGTTGGTTTGGTGGTAAAAAACGGTTGTCCCATAGGGATCCCTTCGGGAGAAAATTTTGTCTTTAATATTGTCCGAGAAGTAGGAGCCATTATCATTGTTATGAGCTGCGTAAATTCGTGAGCCAAGTGGTATATTTCTTTAATTTTTCGGGATATTTTGACAGGTTCATTCAGGTAATTTATGCGCCGATAGTGTTTAATAAATAAGTAAAATTTCATTTTCATAAAGATCCTACTGGTAGTGAAATAATAAATTCAGTTCCTTTTCCGTAAATAGATTCTACTTTGATCTCTCCACCTTGTGCCTTTAATATATCATAAGCCAATGACAATCCCAGTCCTGTCCCTTGCCCAGTCGGCTTGGTAGTAAAAAAAGGTTGAAATATTTTGTCTTTGATGGAGTCGGGGATGCCGGGGCCGTTGTCGGAAATGGTGATCTCTATTTTATTCAAAATGTATTTAGTATTAACTACGACGAGTGGGGAGTAATTCGCGTTATTGCCCCTGATCCCAAAATCTGAGGCAGATTTTGGGGAACCGAGCTCTTGATCGTTTCGACTCAGACTTGGATC
>CAYNIG010000262.1:0-6993 GCA_964396995.1 uncultured Saprospiraceae bacterium
GGGTGTTGTCTGGAATAGGTGCAGTAGCGTTGGCATTAGTATATGCCTGGCTTTCAAAGATCATGCCTTCAGCCCAGGGAGGGCCTTATGCGTATAATCGGGCTGGTATGGGGCATTTTGCCGGGTTTTGGACGGCCTGGACTTACTGGATAAGTGTTTGGTGTACCAATGCTGCCTTAGCTATAGCTTGTGTCAGTTACCTGACTACTTTTTTCCCTGTACTGGGTGAAAATACAATTGGTGCCGTGATTACCGGTCTTGGGCTGATATGGTCATTAACCTGGTTGAATATTACAGGAATCAGGAATGCCGGGAAAATGCAATTGATTACCACCATTGCTAAATTAATTCCACTTGCTTTGATCTCCGTAGGAGGGCTCTTTTATATCCATACCGATCATTTTGAAGTATTTAATCGCACAGAATCTTCGGATATATCCGCACTCACCAAAGTGATCACACTAACTTTTTTTGCATTTCTTGGATTGGAGTGTGCTACAATACCAAAAGATATTGAAAACCCTGAAAAAAACATTCCACGAGCTACCATTATAGGAACAATAATAAGTACAGCCATATACATTTTATCTACTATTGCAGTAATGGGCATATTACCCCCTGATGTATTGGCCAATTCGAAAGCCCCATTAGCCGACGCATCAGGTACGATCTGGGGATCATGGGCCAAATACCTGATCAGTGCAGGTGCCGTAATTTCCACGTTTGGAGCATTAAATGGATGGATCCTGATGCAAGGTCAGATACCAGCCGCGGCTGCAGCCGATAATTTATTACCTGCTATTTTCGGCAGAGAAAACAAGTATAATACACCGGCATTCAGCCTCATCGGGTCCAGTGTATTGGTTTCTCTACTCATGTATTTTAATTATGATAAAAGCCTGGCCTCTGCCTATGAGTTTGCAATCTTATTATCCACACTGGCCGTATTGATACCCTATTTATTCTCTGCTGTATCTTATGTCATTTTAGGGTCAACCACTTCCGGGGTCATTCTAAAACCAATTCATACCCTGGTAGCTATCATTGCTTTTATATTTTCAGTTATAGCTGTCATAGGATCCGGATCGGATACGGTATACTGGGGTTTTGTACTTATGATATTGGGATTACCCTTGTATGCGCTAATGAAAATGAATAACCGGTATCATGAAAAATAATTCATATCCAAACAGGGAAATTATATTTGATCAAAAATGAAAACAAGACTAAGTCATCACTCTGAATATGGCAAGATCAAATCGATTCTGATCAAGTCTGCAGAGCACTCTTTTATAAATCAACTAAAGCTGAATACTGAGTGGAAGCCATTGAATTTTTTACAAGAGCCCAATTTTGAAGAGGCCATTTCTGAATATGCCGGGTTTGAAAATATACTGAAACAAAATATCGACGACATTCTTCATTTGCCAGCCTCAGAGGAAGTTACTATTGATTCCATGTATTGCAGAGATGCATCGATAGTTACAGATCATGGTATAATAATTTGTAATATGGGCAAAGAATCCAGGTCAAATGAACCCTCACAGATAAAAAAATACTGTATTGAGCATAATATCCCTCTACTGGGAGAAATTACACATCCGGGTACAATAGAGGGTGGAGATACGGCATGGATAGATGAGTCTACCCTGGCTGTGGGACATACCTACCGTACCAATAAAGAAGGAATCAGGCAATTGAAAAAAATACTTGAACCATACGAAATAGAAGTATTGGTAGCAGACCTGCCTCACTATAAAGGGCCGGCTGATGTGTTTCATTTGATGTCGGTATTCTCCCCTATCGACAGAGATGTGGCCGTAGTATATTCACCATTGATGTCTATTGCATTTAGAAATGAATTATTAGATCGTGCATTCCATTTAATAGAGGTTACCGATGCAGAGTTTGATTCTATGGCCTGTAATGTATTAGCCATAGCTCCCAGAAAATGCATCATCATGGATGGGAATCCTGATATTAAAGAGTCCTTGATCAAAGCCGGGTGTGAAGTGATTGGCTATAATGGAAAAAACATTTCTTATTTCGGAGGCGGTGGGCCCACCTGTCTTACCAGGCCATTGAAAAGAGAGATGGCTGATACGGGTTTTGCTTGAAGTAGTGGTACTGAGGATTAGAGTGTGCCCATATAAAAATTTTACTCCACCTTCACATTATCCACCCAAAGAGCATCAGCAATTGCCTTTCCCTTCCACGCATAAAGCCCGATATAAACTTTCCTGGTGCTGTCTGCTATGGACCGATTATACAAATCCAATTTTTCTGCTGAGACAGCACCATTAAAATAAAACTGAGTATACGGATAGGAAAGACTGGCAATGTATATTTTCTGATTATCACTTTTTACAGAAGGATATACACTTTGTACTGTGGCTCTGATGAGATAAGGATCATTTTCAACCTCCCGGGTCAAAATCTGATATGAGGTACAGGTATTGTATTGATCACAATCGTATTTAATGTACACGGTTTGATTTAAAACATATTTTCCGCTGTCTGTAAACTCTATTATATTGGGATCTGGTGTAATCCACAAATAATTTCTATTGTTGTTCGTTGCATACAAGGTATTGGGATTGAGATATCGTATTTTAAGGTATTTTCCTTCATTAATGATTTTTTCAGAATCCCGGATCCAACCTGATAATACCAGCCACTGCACTAAACAAATTCCAAAAAACAGGAACAGGACATATTTTGATTTCATGATTTTTTCTTTTTAAGTATAAAGTAATTGAGTGAAAAACACAACAAACCCAGTACAATAAACAGAATGCCCTTTCCTATCAAGGGTATATCTGAACTAAAAAATCTAAAAATGACCCATAATGCCAAAATGACTATTCCCAAATTCAATTTTAAAATATTTTCATCATCTATCCCTTCCTTTATATAATACCCGCTACTGACCAATAATAATCCGTTTATTATAATACTGCAGATTTCCGGAAAAAGATGACCTGTCAAAATAAGTATGCTCAGTACAATTACCAAATATCTGATATCGAATGACCTGGTAAAGTTCCCGCTTTTGGATTTAATCAAATATAGCAAGGTGATGAAAAATAAGATAGAAAAAACACCAGTAATATACTGACCCGTGTCGGTAAAACAATTTTCGGTGAGGCGCAGTGAGTGTTGTGTCCAGAAACCTTTAAATGAAAAAACAAAGGCGAGTATAAAGGTTCCGCCAAAACCGATTACATTATACATGCTTATCCACCACCTGTCAGCAATTCGATTGATTGATGGCACACTCAAGAAAACAAAAAACAAGATCAGCAGGTGAAGGATCATTATTTTTTGACATGTATATGGGCCCAATGCAAAAGTAAATAGTATCCATACTGTGGGTATCGCCAGGTGATGCCATGCCCACGCCAGGTTTATTTTATTTTCAAGCAGGTGCTTTACATAGATATAAAGTAAGACTGCCACAAAAACTGAAGTAAAGACTATTTTATTTTCATTTTGAAAGAGAGTACCGGAAGTAATGTAAATGCCTACTCCTATCCAGCAAATGAGTGAAGCAATACCTGAATCAAATACCAAAACAACCGGGATACACAGCAAAAGTCCCCATTTCATTAACTCCGAATAGGTGGCGTCCAGGTTATAAATTGCAGACAGTAGAGAAATGGCAATGGCGACACCGGCAAGGATAGCCGTGGCAGAAATCTCAGACCACACCCTATTCGTTTTATTTTTGAACAGCGTGACTACACCAACTGATTGGGCTGAAAGCAGAGGCAGGAAACCCAGTGTAACTTTTCCCCATTTGGGAATGGAAAACCAATTGTAACCAATTATCAGGATCAAACCCAAGCCCACCAATACTATACCTAAAATTGAAATGATTTGAAAAAACCTGGAGCCGGATTCTTTTTGTTTTTTGGACTCATAATAAGCCTTGATGGCCTCTGCTGTAGTGTCATCTACTATACCCTCGTGGATTAATTCTTTAAGGTCAATATTCATTTCGATCTAAGTTAGTGGTTTTATTTAAAATAGTAGTATCATTGCAGTCCTTTCAGATAAGATATAATCAGGAATCTTAGATTATTTTTTGGAATTCTATGCAAAAAAAGATCTCAGTGGCTTCCGATCATAAACCTTCTACACCTGGATTTTTGCCTTTTGATTCTTTATGGGGTAATTACTTCGATGAAATCAGCTCTTTATACCAATTATTGTACACTGATCATAAATATTATGAGCAGGGATTAGAAAAGCTCAAATCTGTTACCAAAAATGCGGTAAATCAGCGACCTGACTTTTTAAATCAAAGAGATCAACAAAAAGCCAATAAACCAATCAAATGGTTTTTAGATAATCGGTTGGTAGGTATGAGTTTATACATTGATCGTTTTTGTGATACTATATCAGGACTTCATTCCAGATTGGATTATCTGCAAGAGCTGGGTGTCAATTATTTACACTTAATGCCGTTATTTGAAAGCCCGGCAAATGAAAGTGACGGTGGCTATGCGGTATCGGATTTCCGAAAAATAGATGCTCAATACGGCTCCCTTGAAGATCTTAAAAACATCATTGCTGATTTGAATAAAAGGGATATGTATCTCATGCTCGATATGGTGTTGAATCATACCTCTCGCCAGCATATGTGGGCACAAAAAGCACTCCAAGGTGATGTCTATTACCAGGAGTTTTATTATATGTATGATGATCCAGTAATTCCAGCGAAATATGAAGCTGCTATGCCAGAAATTTTTCCTGAAAGCTCCCCAGGCAATTTTACTTATTTGCAAGAAATAGACAAGTGGGTGATGACTGTATTTCACCAATACCAATGGGATCTTAATTTTTCCAATCCACTGGTATTGGCGGAAATGATAGATATTATTTTGTTCTATTCCAATTTGGGGGTCGATGTGCTTAGAATAGATGCACCTGCATTCATCTGGAAAAAAATGGGGACTAATTGTCAAAACCTACCTGAAGCTCATCGTATTTTACAATTGATCAAACTTTTAGTCAGTATTGCCAGCCCCGGAATGGCAATACTAGGTGAGGCCATTGTAGCCCCACATGAAATAATGAAGTATTTTGGTGCAGGTGACGCCAGGACTAAAGAATGTGATATAGCTTACAATGCCACCATGATGGCCCTGCAATGGGATGCTCTGGCCACAGGCAAAACCAGGATAATGAAAAGTGGTCATTCATTATTAAAGTCAAAACCATTGGGTACTACCTGGATAAATTACACACGCTGTCACGATGATATTGGTCTTGGATATTCTGATGAAAACATACGTGATGGAGGTTTTGACCCAATGGCCCACCGGGCTTTTTTGCAATCCTATTATTCTGGGAAATTTCCCGGATCACCTGCTACCGGGGCATTGTTTTCAGTAAACCCTAAAACCAATGATGCCCGCATCAGCGGTTCATTGGCTTCTTTATGTGGGTTGGAGCAGGCTATTCTAACCGGAGATAAAAATCTGTTAGCAAATGCTATTAGAAAAATAATTCTCATGCAAGCCCAATCATTTATGTTGGGTGGTATACCGATGATTTTTTATGGCGATGAAGCAGCATATACTAACGACTACTCTTATTTGAATGATGCAGGCAAATCATATGATAATCGATGGATGCACCGCCCTAGAATTGATTGGGTAAAAAATAATAAAACCTCCGAGGAAGGTTCACCGGAATACGAAGTATACCAAGCCACTAAAAAATTGATTGCTATTCGAAAAAAATACAATGTACTGGCAGATAAAAATAATTTTGAATGGTTACCGGATGAAGATATTCACTTGTCTGCTTTCGTGAGGAATGATGAGAAACAAAAACTGTTTTGCCTATTCAATTATAGTCCATTGCAGGTGTACATTAGTTGCTATATCTTCAAATCACATGCATTTGAAGGTCAGACCATTTATGATGTATGGAATGAAACACCCATTCAGATCGGCAAAGACGAAGAAATGCTTAAAATACCGGGCTATGGTATTCTGATTGGGATTTTGATCTGAGAAAGAAGAAGCTATGAAGTAATGGAAACCGGGATCAATAAAAAAATATTTCGTCTACAAAAAGCCATCCCTTTTCCCCTTTTCCCCGATGCCATTTAGGAAGTTTGGGATTATTCATAGCTTTTATTTTTATGTATTTTTGTTTTATTCCATCGAGCGTTATCGCAATGGTTTCATTTTTATTTGATTTAAGATCCGATTCCGACAAAGGAGCCGGAATATATTTGTTGATTGATTTAAGTTGAAGGGTATCGTTTCCCGCCAGTATTTCTACCGACACGGGCGGTACCAGATAAGAGTTGACACTTTTATTAATGCTGATCAATATTTCTTTAATCGTCGTATTTCCATCAAATTCAAATATAGCTTCCATATGATTTTCTCTAAACCCTAGCCAATTGCCATCGATCAGATTTCCTATTGCCCCTTTTACATTATTTATAAGCAATTCCGCTCCTTCTCCACGGTATTTTTCATTTGGATTGGTAAGCAGTAAAACGGTCACCGGGCTAAGGCCTTTTTGAAAAAAAGAATACGAGGCCACGTTTGACGCAAGCCAGCCATCTTTAACCGCTCTGGCCTGTACATTTACATGCCGGCTTATTGGAAAAGGATGTTCATACACTTTAGTCGTGGTGCTGTCTGGTATAGAGTCGTTTGTGGTATATCGTATCGTTACTCCGGGGATTCTATGATATAAAAATAAGGCAAAAATTTTTTAAAGAACAGTAAAAATAAGAATAATTGATTTTAAATGCTACTTAAGACTTTATCTATTATCTGTATTCCGGAATCAATTTCTTCATCCGAAACATTTACTGGCGGTCTGAATCTTACTGACTTTTCTCCTGATCCGAGTATCATTAATCCTCGCTCAAGAGAATTTCCCAATATTTTATTTCTTGTCTCGGTATCTTTGCTGTCAAATGCACAGAATAGTCCTAGTCCTCTGCTGTTTGATACTTTA
>CAYNIG010000263.1:0-6991 GCA_964396995.1 uncultured Saprospiraceae bacterium
AATAATAACCTTAAAGGGAGCCTACCCTCTTTCAACATGACTAATCTTATTCAATTAATGCTTGATGACAAAAAAATCAGTGGTAAACTTCCATCTCTCGCCACTCTACCCAATCTGAAGGCATTGATTATAAAATCAGAAGAGCTTTCAGGTGATTTATCTTCACTGGAGAGGTATGCAGAATTGGAATACATAGATATTTCTTCACCAACCATCAGCGGGCTTATACCCAATTTTGATAAAAACCCCAATCTGGAAGAACTGTATCTGGAAGGTGATTTTACAGGAAGTATTCCTACCTTCCAAAAGAATATAAAATTAATCAGTATTGACCTCTCTGCACCAAAAATTACCGGGGTCATTCCGGCTTTTGATAAAGCGCCTTTATTACAGAAAATGAGAATTTCAGGGACTCAGGTGGAAGGTAAAATTCCCGCCTTAGATTTATTTTCAGCACTTAGGCATATTGATTTGTCCGATAACAAATTGTCGGGCTCCATACCTGATTTCGCCGGGTTGACTAAGCTAGAATCGATCAATTTATCAGGTAATACGTTTACCGGTTCCATCCCTGAATTTAAGAATCCCAACCTGGAAGAAATTATATTGCATAACAATCAATTTACAGGTACCATACCTCAATTCAGTTTATCCAAGCTGAGAACTCTTTGGCTGCATCAAAATCAATTGACAGGACCTATACCCGATTTCAAATCCTGTACTAAGCTAAATTCCATGGATTTAAGCAAAAATCAATTAACCGGGTCATTACCCAATTTCAGTGGTACCCCTTCCATCGAAAATCTGATCATCAATTACAACAAGCTGAGCGGTCCTGTACCGGATTTTACCAATATGCCCAATTTATTGGTGCTGAAATTAAATGATAATTCTCTTACAGGCAAGATTACAGACTTTACTAAATTACCTAAATTACATACACTGGATTTACGCAATAACCAATTTAAAGGCAAAGCTCCTAAATTTAAAAAATGTACTCAGCTAAAGGATCTAAAAGTATAGTAAACTGGTGGTGAATGCTCATTTCCATTTTTTTTTAAATGAGCACTGCAATCAACGATAAAATTAGCTAAGATTGAAGCACCAGTTTCTATCCATTGAAAATAGTGTCTTGGCACCTATTGCCCTATTTCAGCGACCAGCTTTTTTAGCCTGGTTCTGCCTGGTATCAGGTATAATGCTTAAAATAGTCAACCATAAAACAGATTGAGATCATATCCCTCAGCAGTTAATATCCTTTTCAATAAAACCGTTCAATATACCTGCCAACTAAGTGTTTATTTTATTGAATATCAAACATTTAAGCACTAATACAAAAAACATTTCTATTTTTAAAATATGAAAAAATAAACTTGTAATTTGTGGTGAATTAATCTATTGAAATCATGATAAATAAAGTAACGTTAATCGGCAATCTGGGTAGAGATCCTGAAATCAGGCACCTGGAAGGAGGTACCGCGGTGACTAAATTTTCGCTGGCGACAAATGAAAATTACAGAGATAAAAATGGGGAATGGAAAACAGAAACAGAATGGCATGACATCGTAGCCTGGAGACAACTGGCAGAAAAGGTAGCAAAGGACCTTAAAAAAGGAAACCTTGTGTTTATAGAGGGTAAAATCACCCATAGAAAATGGCAGGATAAAGAAGGGCATGACAGATATTCTACTGAAATAGTTGCCAATTCCATACGGTCCCTTGAACGCAGAGAAAATACAGGGGGAAGAAACTTTGGTGATAATTTCCCTTCTGCTGAGGCAGCACCGGTAACCAGGAACGAATATACCCCACCACCTCTTCCATCCAATGGTGAAGGTGATGATCTGCCTTTTTAATGCTATAATCCAATGAAGTCTATTTCAGGAAAATGGATTCTGTCCATTTTCATTTTAAGCATGCTACCCTCATGTAAAAATGAAATTACTATACCCAAACCCCATGCATATCCCAGAATTATATTTCCTAAAGGGGAATATAAGTTGATCTCTGAAACCTACTGCCCATTCTCTTTTGAATTCCCAACCTACGGCCAGGTGCAAAAAGAGATAAATTTTTATAATAAAAAATCTGCCGATTCATGCTGGTTTACCATTCAAATACCTCGGTTAAATTCATCTATTCACTGCAGTTATGGCCCAATAGATCAAAACAATCCTTTTGATAGTTACATTGAAGACTCTTATAAGATATTGAATAAACATAATATTAAAGCTGAATACAGAACCGATACCCCGCTGCGATTCAAAACTGCTACAGGTATGGCATTTGAAATTGACGGACCAGTAGCTACGCCGTATCAGTTTTACCTGACAGACAGTGTATCGCATTTTTTCAGAGCAGCCCTGTATTTTAATTCAAAAGTAAATCCAGACTCTACCAAACCGGTATTTGATTTTTTGAAGAAAGATATTGAACACATGCAGTCTACCTTTACCTGGAACAAATGAGATGGCTGCTTTACCTTTAGTCATTCCCAGCCCGATACATCAATTGGAAGATGTTTTCCCCTTTCATTGCTGGATAAAAAGGGATGACCTCATTCATCATGAAATATCCGGTAATAAGTACCGAAAATTAAAATACCTAATTCAATTTGCTCAGGATCAGCTTAAAAAAGGAATCCTCACTTTTGGCGGGCCTTTTAGCAATCATATCTATGCTACTGCTGCCTATACCCATCTCATTGAAATGCCTTCCGCAGGAATTATCCGGGGAGATCAGGATTGGAATAACCCTACCATCCGTTTTGCCATGGACAAAGGAATGAAAATTCATTTCATAAACAGGAAAGAATATAAGAATAAAAATTCAGAAGCTATTCTCGAAGTCCTTTATTCATATCCGGAATATTTAGTCATACCAGAGGGCGGATATCATACTTTGGCATTACAAGGAGTAAATGAAATCGTGGAAGAATTGGATTTTATTCCTGACTATATCGCCTGTTCAATCGGTACCGGTGCTACTGCGGCCGGCCTGCTTCGCGGAATAGCCCGGAAAGGATGGAGCACGAAATTAATGGCGTTTGCTTCCATGAAAAATAAATCGCTCAGGGATCAGATCTTAAAATTAGCCGGGATCTCCGAATCAAACCAACTTCTGGTAATGGAAGATTTTCATAGAGGAGGATATGCAAAATTAGACTCCGAATTACTTAATTATAGTGAATGGTTTGTGAAACATACAGGCATTAAATTAGATCCGATCTATACCTTGAAAATGGTATTTGGATTAGAGCAATTGAGCCGCATAGGATATTTCAAACCAGAGGACAGGGTATTGATATATCATTCCGGGGGAATTCAAGGCTGGAATGGAATTAATTATTTACTGAAAAAAAAACCTAATGTGGCTAGAGATTCAAAGCAGGTCATTTCTGCTTTGTTTTCTTCTATTCCCGGAGTTTAAAGTTATTATACAAGGTAATTGATATTGAATTTCCTAAGGATTTCTTCAGACCACGCTATTGAAACTTTATATATTTTCAAATTATTACTACATCTTCTTTATTTTTGAGCAAATGAAAAAATTAAAAATATCTCCTGCCTTTGTATGGGTTCTTTCTGTATTAAGTTTCGGGCATTATGGATGCAATTCAAATTCGCCTCAGCCATCCAAACCGGATTTGATTACCATAACTCAGGATGCTGCCTCGGCAAAGAAAATGGCAGACGAAATCAAATCACAATCTGCTATTAAACTCGCCCCAGGATTAGATATTACCCTTTGGGCTACGGATTCACTTGCTCCGGATCCGGTGGCTATGGATATAGATGCAAACAATGCCATTTACCTGACCAGGACCAACAGGCAAAAAAATTCCGAATTTGACATTCGGGGATACCCACATTGGATGACCCCATCCATAGCACTCAAAACGGTAGAAGACCGTCGTGCATTTTTACATAAAACATTTGCCACTGAAAAATCCGAAGAGAATAAATGGCTCGAAGATTTGAATAAAGACAGCATCCATGACTGGCACGATCTGGCAGTTGAAAAAGAAGAAGTGTGGAAAATAGAAGACCTGGATGGGGATGGTATGGCTGAAAAATCCACTCGGGTAATAAATGATTTTAACGATGAAATCACCGATATCCTGGCAGGTATCCTGGTAAGAGATTACGATATGTATCTTACGGTAGGACCTGATGTATGGCATTTGGAAGATACCGATCGCGATGGCATCATGGACAAGAAAACCTCGATATCCCATGGCTATGCGGTACATATTGGCTTTAGCGGGCATAATCTTTCCGGTATCATACAAGGCCCGGATGGCAAGATGTATTGGAATATAGGCGATATCGGAGCCACCATTACAGATAAAGCCGGTAATGTATATAATCATCCCAATGAAGGACTGATACTCAGAAGCAATCCCGATGGATCCAATTTTGAAGTATTCGCAAAAGGCTTACGCAATACGCACGAGTTTGTGTTTGATGAATATGGTAACCTGATATCCTCAGATAACGATGGGGACCACAGAGGTGAAAGTGAGCGACTGGTGCATGTAGTGGAAGGCTCAGATGCCGGGTGGAGATCCAACTGGCAATATGGCAAATACACCGATCCAAAAAACAATAGATATCATGTGTGGATGAATGAACGATTATCAGTACCTAGATGGGAAGGGCAGGCTGCTTATATCATTCCCCCTATTCAAAATTTTCACAACGGACCTACCGGAATGGTATACAATCCAGGTACAGCTCTTGGCAAAGACTGGCTAAAAAAATTCTTTTTGGTGGAATTCGTCGGTAATCCTTCTTCCTCTCATATCTGGTCTTTTGACCTTAAACCTAAAGGTGCCTCATTTGAATTAAATACCGATCTGGATATGGTGAGTGGAATATTGCCCACCGGTATACGCTTTGGAACGGATGGGGCACTTTATGCAGCAGATTGGGTAAATGGCTGGAATACTAAAAATTATGGCCGGGTATGGAAAATTGATGTGGCTGCGGATAAAAACGACCTTAAAACAGAAAGAGAAAAAACAGCCTCCTTGTTTAAAGAAAAATTTGAAAAGTTAAGTGATGCCCGGTTGAGTGAATTACTTGAATATTCAGATATGCGCATAAGATTGAAAGCCCAGTATGAATTAGCAAACCGGGGATCCAAATCAGCATCAATCTTCAATCAATCAATTAGCCAGCGGCAAAACCAATTAGCGAGAATACACGGTATATGGGGATTGGGACAACTGATCAATAATGGAGGAAATCAATCAGGGGATCTAATAAAACTATTGCAGGATCAGGATGAAGAAATCATAGCCCAGGCTATAAAAATATTAGGAGATAATAAAATTAAAGAGGCAGGTGAAGAAATAGCAAGGCATATCCATTCTTCTAATCCACGTATACAATTTTTTGCTTGCCAGGCTCTCGGTCGTATAAAACATGAAGCTTCTTTCGATCAGCTGATAAAAGTAATTGAAGCCAACAGGGATAGCGACCTCTATATCAGGCACGCTGCCAATCTTGCCTTATCCAGACTGGGTAATGCAGAAAAAATAGCCGGATTATCTGCTCACCCTTCAAGATCTGTAAAAATAGCCGCCATACTTGCCTTAAGGAGGTTAAAATCACCTTTAATCAAAGCATTTCTTACCGATGCGGATGAGTATTTAGTCACCGAAGCAGCCAGAGCCATTAATGATGATGAATCTATTCCGGAAGCATTGCCTGCCCTGGCAGAGTTGGTAAATCATTCAAATTTTAAGTCAGAAGCTCTGCTCCGAAGAGCAATCAATGCATGCCTGAGAGTGGGTACAAACAAAGAATTAGAAAATCTGGTTGCTTTCGCCCAAAACGCCAATGTTACCGAAACATTAAAAGCTGAAGCTATGGCCACTATTGGGACCTGGGCTGACCCATCTGTATTGGATCGTGTAGATGGCAGATATAGAGGTGAATTCAAAAGAAATAGTGAAGAAGTAAAACAAAAAATAAGTGCTAAGCTTCCCGTTTTCCTGGGTAGTAAGAATCCCGAAATGTTAATCTCAACAGCTGGTCTTTTAGCTGCCCTCAATATTCAAAATTTCAATTCTGAACTGTCCACTCTATTTACAAAAAACGATAGTGCTGATGTACGGGTGGCCGCTTTGCAAGCTATGAATAATCTAAAACATCCATCATTGAATCAAATGATCTCATTGGGTATAAAAGATAAAAGCCGTAAAGTGAGGTCGGCAGCACTCAGCCTGGTAGATAAAACGGAAATGACTGAATCCGAACTAAGTCAATTAATAAAAACACTAATAACCACGGGTACCACACCAGAACAACAAGGATTAATATCTGTATTGGGCAAAATGCCGATTGAAAAAACAGAAACGATTTTATCGGGCTTATTGGATGATATGAAAACAGGCAAAATACCTTCCGCCATCAGATTGGATATTATTGAAACAGTTGAAAAAACGAAAAACGAAAAATTACTTGCCAAACTAAAAACTTCCCAGGTATTTACTAAACCTATGGATGAATATGCTTCCGTTTTGGAAGGGGGTAATATCAGAAATGGCTGGCGTTTTTTTAATGAAAATACGACTGCACAATGCATCAAATGCCATATTGTAAGAGGTGCCGGAAGTAATGTGGGCCCGGACTTAAGTAAAATAGGTGCGACACTTACCCGTTCCCAAATATTGGAATCCCTGGTAGATCCAAGTGCCAGATTGGCTCCCGGCTATGGAATGGTATCCATCACATTGAAAGATGGTACTGAAGTACACGGTAAGCTTGAAAAAGAATCAGCAAAAGAATTACTTATCACCACCGCAGATGCCGAGCCATTAAAAATACCGGTTGATCGTATTCAGTCCAGAAAAAACATACCCTCAAGTATGCCAAAGATGACGGAGAAAATGACCAAAAGAGACATGCGCGATGTAGTGGAATTCCTGGCCAGTCTAAAATAACGAATTCGGGGGAATAAAAATAATTGACAAACGCTGCCT
>CAYNIG010000264.1:0-6967 GCA_964396995.1 uncultured Saprospiraceae bacterium
GAGTTTTGAATGTTTTTAAATAGGGCAGAAGGTCTACTTTTTTTCTATTGGGAAATGGTATATCGTCTAACCATTTTATTTTTTCACGCACGGGTGTACTGATTACTGAGCCTGTAGAATCCTTATAAGCCAGACCATGTATTTGAGCAAAGTGCTTTTGTTTATTTGCCGCATACTGTTCCACTATTTCTCGCATGGTTTCTTCCCCTTCCCCAATAATCAATAAGTCTGCCCCATTTGCAAGGTATTCTTCTCGATTATATGTCATATCAGGCCCTCCTAATACAATCAAAGAATTGAATAGACTGCTGGTAGACCTTATATGCCGGATCAGTTTCATTACATTGATCTTAGTCATTAAGTTTGTATAAATGGCTATGATATCCGGTCGATATTTGGTAAGGAATTTGACATGTTCATCCTGACTACTAAATGTAGTGTCATATACCTCATGATTCATATTATGCTTTTCTAGCCATGCACTAATATATAATAATCCCAGAGGAACATAAGGCATCATTATGCTTTTTTCCTTTTCGTCGTCCCTTATATAATATCCATGGGTAATTACTATTTTCAAATCGTCAGAATTCATTTTTTTGTTGGTAGATACCAAGGCAATAAATTTTTGAAATAAGGTATTAACTTTAAGATGTGGATAATGTAGAAAATCTATGTTGATTTAATTAAAAAGATTTTAGCGGCTATAAATTTTTTATTTCGAAAGAGAGTACGATTCAATTCTTTTATTGACTTTTTATATACATTTCCTGTTCCACCAATTGTAGGGTTTACTTTGCCAAGATAACTAAAGATCATGGAAAAATAGTCTTTCAGGCTATAGGTTTTTAGTTTAAACCTCTTATTTACATCTACTACTTGAACCATTTCAAATTGTTGAGCCAGGAAAAGATTTTGCCAGTTCTGCATGGAATGAAGCTCTTGTTGTGCCAGGTGAATTCCAAACTTATTTTTACAATATTTGTTTATTTCATTTATTTCCTGCTCAGTAATCGAATCCAGCCAAATGGATTCATTCAGGGCCAGGATGCCGCCAGGTTTTAGCACCCGCTTTACTTCTTTTAAATTTTCTTTTATTTCATCTAGAGACAGTATACTCAATACTGATTCATACAGCACTACATCAAATGTGCTGGCGTTATATGGAAATTTGAGATTAACTTGATCAAGCAATTCTAAATTAGTCGGCAACAGCCCAGCAAATTTAAATCTCTTCCTGGATTGTTCCATCATGATAGATGATAACTCCAGTCCATATAAATCTATTTTAGGATACAGACTCTTTAATCGGACTTGTGTGGCACCGGTACCAAAGCCGATCTCCAATATTTTTTCGGTTCCAACCAGATTCAATAATGATATCATTTGATCCGTTGCATGCCGACCTCCGCCATGTAAATAGGGCCTATTTTTTAGTGCATAGTGTTCCAGAATATTCGCTTTCTTCATATTATTTCCTGGTCATATGAATAATAAAATGATCACTTGCATAGGCCGATGACTTTTTAAAAGGATTGAGGCTATCCATTTTGTTAAAAAGAGACAACCATTTTACATTTTTGTCTTTTTGAAACCAAATAAGATAGGATGGAGGTACAAATAAACCAATAGATGAATATTTTGGATTAGTAAAATCATTTTGAAAAAATGAGTAAAAACTCCGTGGGTTATAATAATGGGTTCTTATTTTTACAGCAGCAGACAAAGGAGCCATTATTTCATCTTTGCTTAGTCTCCTGAATGCACTCTTCCATTTTCTTTTTAGTATAAAATAGAAACTTTCCCAAAGACAAAATTGGTTTAAAATTACGGCTACAAAATGCCCATGAGGCTCGAGGCGGTTATACAAAGTTTGTGACAATGAAGCTAAGAAGGCGGTATCGATACAATTCAGAGCTCCAAAATCAGAGAATATCAAGTCGAATTTCCGATCCATAGGTAATTGATCCAGTGCGGTCATCGAAAGAGGATAATATTTTATGCGGGATTGAAGATTTTTTTTAATGGTTTTTTGATTTGCTACCCGAATCATATCTGTAGAATAATCTATCGCGACCACATTAAAATCCCTATTTGCAAACCAAATCGCATCTTCCCCTGTACCACACCCCAGGTCCAATATAGTATTACCGTTTAAAGATTTAAGTACAGGTTCTAAAAAACGATACACTTGATCCCGCTGAAGCCGGCCTATGGCGGAGTCTGTAAAGGACTGGTCGTAATTTTCCGCTATTGCATCAAATTCTGGTTTCATGTCAGGAAGTTGAAATCAATCGTTTCAATTTTAATTTATCTGCAATCGTTGCCGGAAGGTAATAAGTGATGGAAACCACAGATCTGAGCACAGACCAATTCAATTTCTTTTTCCCATTTAACAGACAGAGGAAGTTTAACCACCCTTGTTTTAATCTAAAGAGTTTATGAACCAATCTGTGCAATCTTTTATAGAAGGCGGGACTAAAAGGAGCCTCGTACATCATTGCTAGATCATCCGAATCTTTCCAGTTTTGTTTTGTCCCCAACTGAGATTTTACTTTATCATAAAATAAGGTGCCGGGTAATGGATAGGAAACGGAGACACCAATATCATCCGGCATATTTCTCAATAACATGCTTACCGTAGATTTAATGTCGTCTAGATTTTCATTCAGATATCCAAATTGAAGAAAATAGCCAACTCTTATAGATTTGGATTGAAGGAGTAAAGTGGCGCACTTAATCTGATCTAAACTGATACCCTTATCCATGGCATCCAATATTTTTTGAGAGCCACTTTCAGCACCTATCCATACTTCGGTGCAACCCGTATTTTTTAGTTGATCTACATAATTTTCCTGCACCAACAGATCGGCACGGGATTGTATTTTATAGGGAACCAGTATATTCTCGGCAGCCATAGCATTATTAAACTCGGCCATCCATTTTTTATTCAATCCAAAAATGTCATCCGCCATCCAGATATGATCTGCCTGAAGTTTCTCTTTTAAAAATTTCATTTCCTGAGCTACGCGATTAGCTGACCTGGAATGGTATCGATTGCCATAAATGGGTTTGGCACACCAGTTGCATTTAAATGGACATCCACGTGTAGTAGCCATATTCAATGAAAAATAACCATGGGCTGAGGTCCATATTTTTTTATAGGCATCCAGATCAATTAGATCCCAGGCTGCATCTGGCAGAGTATCCAGGTCTTGTAAAATCGGCCTGGGTGTATTTTTTATTATCTTATCATTCTGAATATAAGCTATTCCTGATACATCAGGTATAAGCGTATTGCGATAGGAAAGTGAATTTAGTAATTCCAACAAACCAAGCTCACCTTCGCCTAAAACCACAAAATTGGCTCCCTGTTGAAGGTACAATGCATAATGATCTGTTGCATCAGAATTGCACACGATCACACAGGCATTTTTCTTTTTACTCCACGCCATGATGTCAAATGCAACTTGCCGCATAGTGGACAGGCACATTTTAGTAAGGTAATTAAAGCCATCATCATAGATTACTACATAGTGAATGTCATCAGAATCCAAAAAATTTATTATTTCAGATGGTTGGTTGGCCATATGGGTATCAAAGAATCGTACCGGATAACCCTGATTGCGGATATAGGCTGCCGCAATCAAGGTGCCTAAAGGTGGATACGGTTTTTTATCTTTCCACTGTTTATCATCGTATCTGTATATATACGAGGGACAGAATAAAACTGCTGGTTTGGAGTCGGTATCAGCTGATGGAATCATCGAATTTTACCTCGTGGATGATTTCAAAATTACGAACCTTAACGTTGAATGCGTTGAGAACGCGGTCTTGAAAATTATTTGGATGGTGTTTCGAAACATAGGGTGTTGATTTAAATGCTTGTAAAAACTGAAACTCATCAAAAGAGCTGAATTTCTGCTTCCAGTAAGCAAGTGTCCATTTCATGAGAAAAGCATTAAAGTAGGTGCCAATGGATTTGGAAAATATAAAGCCAGCAAAAGATTGCAATAGATTAGGTTTGATTTTTAATATACCTTCAGTAGAACGAAGTTGATACTGGGGATAAAAATCACTAACCCATTTATTTTCTTTCATAAAAGCCTGGTATAGTTCACCGCCAACCATTGGTTTGAGAGTCACTATTTCGGTGGCAGTATACCTGTTTTGTTCTTCTATTAACAAATGAGATTCATCTATAAAATAATTGAGGCAAAAATATTTATGTGAGTTAAACAAAAATAGTTTCTTAAAAAGGATCAGCAAAGTACGACAGATCCATAATCTGTCTTTAGTGGTGATAATAAAAAAATCGATATCCCCATCAATGGTCATCACATTTTTTGAAAGTGCCCCGGATATACATACAGCCTTTACAAATGGAAAAAATGAAATAAGCTTAGCCATTTTCCCTGCTTTTGACATCATTTTCGCCGCAAGTTCATTATTGGCCATCCTTTCCTCTACTTTTTCGGGACTATTGGTGATTAAATAATAATCATTGATTCTGAATAATATTTTATTTTCGACCAGCTTTTGCAGTACGGCAGGTGTATTTTCAACAGTAAGTGCAGATTGATTGGTATAAGTTATGATTTCATCTGCTTTCAACGGATAGGAGAATATATCGAAGTACAATAATGGCAATATTACCTGCTTTGAAATTTCGTCGATTGGTTTTTTAATAGATTCTGAGATCATGCTGTATATTCCACTCCAAAGAAAGTTATAAACATGCCAAATATAGATAATTCGGTACAATCTGGTTTGAACGTAAAAACCCGGATTTTTTTTGTATTATTTATACTCATTTTGGCTGTTGGTCGCACCTGGGGCCTGCTGGATGATTTTCTTGCCGGTAGGTTTTTATTATTCTCTTTATTGGGAATCTGGGCGTTGTTTTTTGTGATAAAAATTAAGGAATACAATTTCACCTACATTGACCTTGCTTTTATTCTGTATTATATCATTTCGGCGGTGTCGCTTAGCTGGTCAGTATTGCCTTCAGCCGGTTTTTATACGGTACAAGCCATTGGTTTGGCTTATCTATTTTATGTTTTATTCCGGCTTCTATCACCACTCATTCCTGCCGACTTTTTCCAAAAAATTATTTCTCTGGGCAGCCTATTGGTGATGGGTGTGGTGTTAGTTCAATTGGTACAGGTAGGGATAAAATCAGGTATCAGTAATAATAACATCTACGAAATTACCGGTTGGGCAGGTCATAAAAATCTTACGGCCTCTATTTTATTTCTTCTGTTTGGCTTCACGGTATATTATTCAGTATTGGGCAAGCGCACGATCTGGATTTGGATGATTTTGTTATTGCAGCTCGCATTTATATTGGTGTTACAATCGCGGGCAGTGATCTTAGCATGGTGTTTATTTCTTATGGGTGTCTTATGGTATATACTAATTGATAAAAAAATAATATGGGCATCGATCAGGTATAAATTGTTGTATTCATTAGCAGGTGCGGTGATCCTGGCATTTATACTTTTTTTCAGCTTTGGAGGTACAACAACAGATATTAAAAAACTATCGCCAACTACGTATCTCGAAAGTGCCAGTGGAGCGGAAAGAAGGTTTGTATGGTATAAAACCAGGCAGTTAATAAAGGAAAATTGGATAAAGGGGTATGGAGCTGGAAATTGGAAACTGGTATTTCCATCTAAAAGTATTGAAGGCTCTTACAGGCTTCAAACTCAAAATGTAATTTTTACCAGGGCACATAATGATTTTCTTGAAATATGGACTGAGACGGGTATCATCGGTTTGATCTGCTATCTGAGTTTATTTCTGATTGCTTTGTGGAATTTAATTTATAAGTTTAAATCCGGGAATGCACAAAATAAATCGTCGGCACTGGTACTTTTATTTTTATTGCTTGGTTATCTGGTGATTGCTTTTTTTGATTTTCCCAGAGAAAGGATGGAGCATACCCTGTTACTCTCATTATTATTTGCTTTATCAATAAACTATAGGGATGAATCTACCCGGCTTAAATTTTCCATCCCGCTGAAAGGGAGAGGCTATCCCATTTTTATATATTCTTTGTTTTTTGTTTTAATGGTAAACTGCATGTATTCGTATTATGTGATCAAAGGGGAAAACCATACCAGGAAAGCAATGGAAGCAAAAGTTTCAGGTCAATGGCAAACAGTAGGGCAGGAATCTAAAAAAGCATATTCACCATTTTATCAAATCAATCCAATTGCTAGCTCCGTTAAATGGCTCGAAGGCAATGCGGCCTACAACCAGGGAAAATATGTGGAGGCTGAAAAATTACTTGCTTTGGCCAGCCAGCATACCCCATATCATTTTGTTTGTTTAAATGATTATGCCAGTACTATCGTCCAACTTAGAAAGTATCCGGAAGCAATAGAGATATATAAAAAAGTATTATTTATAAATCCCAGATTTGAAGATGCCAAGTTCAATATTTCTTATGCTTATGCCCAGGTTAGAAATTTTGATAAAGCTTTAGAATGGCTTGAAAAAACAACGACTTTACCTGATAAAAAACAAGCATTCATAAAAGCAATAGAAGAATTAAAGGCTAAAAATTGATTTACAGGTAGTTATGAAATAAAAAATTCAGACTAATAGGTGCAAATTTTTTATTTTACAGCCGGATTCTAAATATTTTAACTTAACCGGAGATATTCAATTCTTAATCCTATGAAAAGTATTCAAGTTTTTACTTCAATTGCCATATTTACTCTTTCATTATTTTTTGGTTTTGAATTAATTTATAAGAAGAATTTACAATCAGATTTAAATGAGGTAAAAATTTCGGCTCTGGACCCACCAAGCTGTGATATTATTGGCCCGGACTTTGTGTGCAGTAATTCGTCAGGTAATATGTATACAGCACCAGCAGGTATGCAATCCTATAGTTGGAGTATCAGCGGTGATGGCACAATCGAAGGATCTGCTACTAATCCCACCGTATCTGTAAATG
>CAYNIG010000265.1:0-6964 GCA_964396995.1 uncultured Saprospiraceae bacterium
ATAGCCAGTGTGTTGGTATTTATCCATTGTGCGGGAGTGTCGTCAAAAGGAACTGTTGTAAAGGGAAAAATCAACGATGCATCAGACCTCAGAGTGTTTCTTGATAAACTGCCAATGATCACCAGGAAGATAGATGTGATCGCACAGTCTGAATTGAGTGGGGGAGGTAAGTTTAGAATAGAAACTGAAAATCAATTGGAGCCCGGAATATATAGAATCAGAATAGGCAGCCGCTATATAAACCTGATTTTAGATGGCAGCGAAAAGTCAATAGACATCACCGGTAGCCTCTCTGATATAGATAATGGTAAATGCATTATAAAGGGTTCAGACGAATCAGTTAAGGTGAATGAAATGATGGGTAAGTTATACAACAGGCAAGTGGGTGTGGCTGAATTGAATGAAGCAGCTAAAAATGCCACCAATCCGCTTTCATCCTTATTTTATGCACTTGGAAATGTATCCGGTACTAAATCTGATGTGGAATTATTAAAAGGTATTGTGGCTAAATTAAGAGATAAATTTCCTAAAAGTGGCTATACCTCCGAATTAGATCAATTTACTACTCAAATGGAAGCCCAGATTTACCAGGCAGAATCCACTGCTGCTGTAAAAGATGGTGCAGAGGCTCCGAATATTGCATTGCCCAATCCTGAAGGGAAAGTGATTGAACTTAAATCGCTCAGGGGGAAAGTGGTTTTGCTTGATTTTTGGGCTAGCTGGTGCGGTCCTTGTCGCAGGGAAAATCCGAATGTGGTGAATGTATACAATAAATACAAAGACAAAGGATTTACAGTATACAGTGTTTCTCTAGACAGACCAGGAGGCATGGAAAATTGGAAAGCTGCCATTGCAGCGGATAAACTTTCCTGGCCTAATCATGTGAGTGATCTTCAGCATTGGAACAGTGCCGCCGGACGATTATATGGTATTCAGTCCATACCTCAGACATTTTTATTAGACAAAGAAGGTCGGATTGTAGGCGAAAATCTAAGGGGGCCTGCATTAGAGCCGGCGGTGAAAAAACTTTTATAAAAAATCAAACATTATTATCGTACGTAATAAATCGTAGACGGTATCCCGTACAATCTTAACCCGTCATACTCAATTTGATCTTTTTCTCCAATTCGAATACGCTGGTTTTAAATTTATCGTCCGTATCGAGCAGATCTTTTATGGTTTTGATAGAATAAATTACTGTACTGTGGTCTCTGCCACCAAATGTACTTCCAATCTTTACCAATGAATAGGTAGTGAGGTTTTTAGCAAGGTACATTGACAACTGTCGGGCAATGACTACTTTACGTTTTCTGGTCTTGGCATGCATTATATTTTCATCCAAGTCAAAATGCTCAGCAACCATCTTTTGTATCTGCTCCAGGGTGATTTCTTTAGAATAATTTCTTACAAATTTTGCGATCACTTCTTTGGCCAGTGGTATATCAATGTCACGTTGATTAAGTGAAGCCTGGGCAGCTATTGAAATTAATACTCCTTCCAGTTCCCGAACACTTTCCTTTATATTATGACAGATTAACTCCTGTACATGATAAGGGATTTTAATGTCTTCCAGTTCTGCTTTTGCGTCTAGTATGGCCATTCTGGTTTCGTAGTCTGGTTTATTGAGGTCGGCACTTAATCCCCACTTAAATCGGGAAATCAACCTTTCTTCCATGTCTTCAAGGTCCTTTGGTGCACGATCGGAACTGATAATTATTTGTTTTCCGATCTGATGCAATTGATTAAAAATATGGAAAAAGATTTCCTGGGTCTTTACCCGGTTGGCCAAAAACTGTATGTCATCCAGGAGCAATACTTCAACGTTTTGGAAAAAGGCCATAAAATCATCAATGCTATTGTTCTTTATCGCATGAATTACCTGTTGGGTAAATTTTTCAGAGCTCAGATACAATACACCTTTTTCAGGATGATTTTTTACTATTTCATTCCCAATAGCCTGTATCAAATGGGTTTTACCTAAGCCAACTGATCCGTAAATAAATAGTGGGTTGAAGGCAGTACCACCCGGCTTTTTAGCAATAGCCAATCCTGCAGACCGGGCCAGTTTATTACAATCTCCCTCTACATAATTTTGCATAGTATAGCCATGATGGAGATTTGATTCAAATTTTACTTTTTTAATACCGGGGATTACAAATGGGTTTATGATCTGGCTGGTATCAACTGTTTTTGGCAAATTGGGATCGGTGCCACTGGTACGCGTTTGCCTTTCCATAGGAATGAAATATTCCAGCCGGCCTCCTTTTCCAAGTTCATGTTTTATACAAGCCCTTAATGTGTCCAGGTAGTGCTCTTCGATCCATTCAAAGAAAAACTTATTTGGTACCTGAATGGTGAGTACACTATCTTCTAATCGTATGGCTTTAATAGGCTCAAACCAGGTCCTAAAGCTCTGCTCCGGCAGAGCAGCCTTGATGGCTTTCAGACAATTTTCCCACACGAGTTGATGCATTAGAAGCATAAAAGATACTAATAAGGTTTAATACAGTTTTTAAAGTATTTGAAATTTTATTCAGCTGGTTGATTTTCAGATCCGAATAAGACAAATGTCATTAAATTATCTCTAACACGGTGTATGTTTTCCCTGAAGAGTAAACATATTTTCTTCAAGCATCTATAATCCATTCATTTTTACAAGTTTTGCACTTGTGCCTGGAGTTGTTCCGTTCAAAGCTTATGTCTATTCTGCCCAGCATTACCCCTGCCCAGCCTACCTGATTGATGATGAGTGGGTTGCCATTTTTATTTTTTGATAGTATAGCCCGATCCAAAAAGGTGTGCGTATGCCCTCCAAGAATCAGATCTACGTAATTTAATTGAGGTGCCAGACTTACATCGGATATTTTTTGTTCTTTATAGGAATAACCTAAATGGGACAGGCAAATGAGGTAATCACATTTAACTTCATTTTTCAGGAAAGAAGCGATCGAATTGCCTTTAACCACCGGATCTTCATATGAGGTGTTACCATATAGGTTTTTAGGTACCAGTCCCTGCAATTCAATACCCAATCCGAAAATCCCAATTCGAAGGCCATCTATCTCTTTTACAATATATTCTTTGACAGTACCAGACAAGGTTGTGTCTTTAAAATTATAATTTGAATTGATCAACGGAAAGCGGGCATGGTTTAATTGCTTTTTCAGGTTTTCCATACCGCCATCAAAATCATGGTTTCCAATGGTGGCTGCATCATAGCCCAGGGCGGACATGGATTTCATTTCAACCTCACCCAGGTACATATTAAAATATGGAGTACCCTGGAAAATATCGCCGCTGTCGAGCAGCAACACATTTTTTTCAGCTTTGCGTATTTGATTGATAAGGGTCGCTCTGGAAGCAACCCCTCCAAGTCCTTGAAGCCGGCTTCCATCCATTGGAAACGGATCTATTCGGCTATGTACATCATTCGTATGCAGGATAGTAAGTTTTATGACCTCTTCTTTGTCCCAATTTCTTATTGGCATACCCTGAGCCAGCATCCATGCACTACTGGAGGTACAGTATTTTATAAAGTCTCTTCTTTTCATGGTGTTTTATTTCTTGACTACTATTCTTTGGTCCAAATTGGATTTTAAAATCTTTTGCTCAATGGCTTCATCTATCAGTACCGATCGAAGTAAGACATGTTTGTCTATTCTTTCATTATCAATTAAATAAGATTGATTATCTCCTCCATTAGCAATGTAGTCCGGCATAGCCACCAAGTACTCTTTTGTATAATCAATCGGCTTTTGGTTCAACAACAGCGACTCTACTTTTTTATTTAAAATCACTAATTTAATATTGGAAGAAGTTGGTCCGCCCTCAATTTCAGCAATATAATCTATAAATTTTACAAGTTCTTCCGCTTTCATTTTTACCAATACCAAAGTGTTGTCAAATGGCATTAATTCAAATATTTTTCCGATGGTAAGAGCACCCGGGCTCAAGCTCGGAATTCGAATGCCTCCAAAATTCTGATAGGCAAATGCAATTTCTTCATTGAAATATTTTTTAGCCTGATTATACAAAGCATCGGCGACCCAATTGGTCAATTTTGATTCTGGTCTTTCTTTGGTCATCATCTCCTCCACCTGTGCTATTATTTCATTCATTTTCAGTTCCATTTTTACTTTATATGGAGTAGTTATGGATGTCATGAGGCTATCGGGAGGTATATTTACGACCCGTATGGTCTTGGCTTTTGTATCGGCCAGATGGTCAATAGATCTGCATGAAAAAAATAGCTGGACTAATATTATCAAGAAGACAAAATGGCGTAATTGCATTATCACATTTCTTTCTGTTGAAAAAACGATTCTCATACGGATACTTATTTATTAAAGATCATATTACCAACCTTCTGCATGATCGTCACTTCTTGGATCAGCTCCACCTTCCAGTTTGCCGTTTTTCATTACTAAAATAGCATCTACTAATCCTATAGATTTAATATCTCTCAGTTTATGGCCCAAATTTTTCAGTTTTTCTGATAGCTGAGCATCAAAAGATTTGGTTTCCATCATGATTTCATCGGGCATCCATTGATGGTGAAAACGGCTGGCGGCTACCGCTTCAGACATGGACATATTCCATTCGATAACATTGAGCATTACCTGGAATACGGCGGTGATGATGGTGCTTCCTCCGGGGCTGCCCAGTACCATAAAAAGTTTTCCGTTTTTTTCCAGTATAGTTGGAGTCATACTGCTCAGCATTCGTTTGCCAGGCTGTATTGCATTGGCTTCTGCACCAATTAATCCAAACATATTGGGCACTCCTGGTTTTGCACTAAAATCGTCCATCTCATTATTCATTAAAAAACCAGCTCCATCCACTATAACTTTAGAACCATAATTTCCGTTGAGAGTGGTGGTGACTGCCACCGCATTTCCATCCTTGTCAACTACTGATAAATGAGTGGTCTCAAAATGTTCAAGAGCAAGTTTAAAATTACCGGCATAAACAGATTTGCTCTCAGAGGCTTTATCAGCATGGAAGTCAAGCATGCGGTATTTTATATAATTTGATTTTAATAGGGAGTCTTGTGGAACCGGATAAAAATCTGAATCTCCCAGGTACTGGGATCGATCAGCATAGGCTCTGCGTTCTGCCTCGGTCATCAGATGGATAGTTCGACTGTCTCTATGCCCCCATTCCTGTATGGGGAAAGGTTCCACCATTTTTAATAATTGGGCTAAAGCGATGCCTCCGCTTGAAGGAGGGGGCATTGAAATTACTTTATATCCTTTATAATCGATGCTGACCGCAGATCTCCAAATGGAATTGTACTGCTTTAAGTCTTGGTGACTAATGATTCCATTTGCGGATTTCATTTCTGCCACTATTTTATCGGCTACCTCACCTTCATAGAATCCTGCGCGGCCATTGGATTTGATTTTTTTAAGTGTCCAGGCCAGATCAGGTTGAATTAGTATATCACCTTCTTTCCAGCCTTCCGGCTTTACAAAAGCATTTTTTCCATTGTATTTTTCAAGAATCGGTTTAGCTGCGTTCAACCGATTGGCTTCATCCCTCGTGATGGCGAATCCTTTTTCCGCCAGTTTTATGGCAGGATCTATTAATTTATCAAAAGCCAAATGGCCGTATTTTTTATGAGCGGTAAAGTGCCCATCAATAGTACCGGGTACCCCTGATGCCAGATGACCTTCCAGGCTTTGCCGGGTAGGATTGCCCATACTATCCAGGTACATGTCTTTTGATGCGGCAGCCGGCGCTTTCTCCCGATAATCCAAAGTGTTAATCTCCCCCGATGCAGACCGGTATACCATGAATCCCCCCCCTGCTATATTTCCGGCTCTTGGATATACTACAGCTAAAGCAAGCTGGGTAGCAATGCTTGCATCTACTGCATTTCCGCCCTGTTTCATTATTTCAATGCCTACTTTAGATGCAAGAGGATGACCACTTACTACCATTCCTTTATCTGCTATACATTTTTTTTGAATAGAAGATTCATATCCCGTAACGGGATATGATGATTTGCATCCAATAATTAATATCAATACGATTACAAGCTGAGTAATTTTCATTTTCTTTTTTAAATTAATCAAAATTCCTGATTAAAATCTTGAGCCTAAATAGTGTGGCAACATGGCCCTCCAGGTAGGCCAATCATGAGGCATATCGTATCCCCATATATCCAGTTCATGAGGGATTCCTTTGGTGCTTAGTAAATGGGAAAGTCTTCGCGAAGCATCAGGAGTTTCATAATTTCCACTACCCGTAAGAATGTGAATATGATTTTTTTTACGCAATAGAGGTAAATAATGCTCATCATTCAAATTGGCCAGGTAAGCCAATGGGGAATTAAAATACACTTGTTCATCATAATAGCCGTTGGTATACGTTTGAAGATCGTAGTCTCCACTCATAGCAATCACTCCGTCTAGAAGATCGGGTCGCTTGAAAAACAAATTGGCAGAATGCAAGGCACCCAAGGAAGCTCCGGCTATGACAATTGGTGTATCCTGGGAGGTATGGGTTTTTATATATGGAATTACTTCATTGTAAATATAGGCATTGAACTGATTGTGACGGATTCCCTTATGGGGTGGATGCATTTTATTGTTTAGCCAACTTTCATTATTGATGCTGTTCACAGAAAATACTTTGCATTTACCGCTATTGATCATAGGGGCAATGGCATCTATCAGATGAAATCGTTCATACTCCAGGTAATCTGCAGCAGCCGTAGGCAAAAGCAAAAGAGCAAATCCGTAGTGACCATATCGCACAATCTCCATGTGCTTATTCAAAGAGGGCGAATGCCAACCATCCAATATTCTTTCCATATATAATCATTACCATTTTAAGATCTAAATATAATAAAGAAGCTCAGGATCAGAAAAAAATTGTCCATGATCCATTATATATTTACACTCCATGCATTACAGGATCGAAAACCTAAATGTAGAATATGAAGATAAACAGGGTCACC
>CAYNIG010000266.1:0-6962 GCA_964396995.1 uncultured Saprospiraceae bacterium
TTATTTTCTGACGAGCTTTCTTTGATTCTTTCTTTGGCGGACAAAGAAAGAATGCAAATAAAAAAATTATACTTAACCAGCAGACCCTAATTATTATTGCCCAATAATAGATTTCAGGAAGGCATCCACTTTGTTTATCAGAGCCGGCTCATTGTATTGTCTTCCGCCATGTCCTGCTCCGTACACAAATTCCAACTGTACTTTTAATCCGAGAGCTCTGTAACTACCGTATAATTCTATGGATTGATTAATTGGTACCTGAATATCCTGATCGCCATGGCATATAAACAAGGGTGGGTCATCAGAAGTGACATAACTTACCGGGCTTGCTTTCATCAAATCATCTTTTGATTGTTCTAAGGGTTTTCCGAACATCAATGCCAGTGCAGGACCTCGGACTGCTATACCATGCGGAGTGGATTGACTCATGATCGTACTCAGGTTTCCCGGGCCAAAGAAATCAATAATCCCTTGTACCTGTGAAGAAGTGGCAAGGTCAGTACCAATAGTACCTTCCAACTCCTTTACACCGTTGGTCATTCCTGCGAGCGCTGCAAGGTGACCGCCGGCAGAAGAACCCCAGAGAAAAATTTTATCACTATTAATTTTAAACTGTGATGCATTGGCTCTAAGAAACCTTACTGCTGCTTTGACATCGTGGATAAATGCAGGAAACTTGGCCATCACGGTGGATCTGTAGTCTATACTGGCCATAGCATACCCTTTTTTCAATAAATCCATTGGCGGGTCTGACTTTGATCCACTATGCCATGCACCTCCATGTACCCAGATAACCAGGTAGGGATTGCTGATTTGATCTGGCATATACAGATCCATTTTTAGGTCCATATTATCTACCGTAGCATAGCGTATATCCAATACTGCTTTTTGAGCTTGAAGCAGGGTACACCAGGTGCTCAGAATGGATAGAATCAGTTTTGACTTCATTTTTGTTATTATACCAGGCAATTTCTTGTTTTTCAACGAAACGCGTTTAGAAATCTGCCTCCCCTAATTGACTGCTTTAACCTTAATTTAAGAACCTCATGATATATCCTTACGTTTGTACTTAAATAGGTTTTTTTAATGAGGAGAATATCAGTTTTGGTTTTATTGATTTGTTTACGATTGCTCTTAGCTGCGCAATCGAAGCCGGGTGCATTTCAAAGTAATAAAGATGCCGACCCTCAGGCAAAAGCTTTGCTGAAACAGGTAAAAGATAATTTAAACATTGAAAAAGGGGTTGAAATAAACTTTGAATTTAAATACACCGCAGCAGAATCAAAACCCACTATAGAAAAAGGAAAAGTAGAGATCAAAGGGAAAAAATTTCACCTCACTCTGGGTGAACAGGAAATTTTCTCCGATCAAAAAACATTGTGGACCTACCTTAAAAAAAGAAATGAAGTGCAGCTACAAAATGCAGAAGGCATAGATGATGATCCGCTATCCCCTTTTAAATTATTGCAAATACATGACTCACCTGACTTCACCTATATCCTCAACGGAGAGACTAAAACATCAGCCAGTATTGAATTCAAACCATTAGATAAAAACGCTGATTTTTTTAAAGTCAAAGCAGATATAGATAAATCAAAAAAACAATATAAAAGACTCGTCCTGTATCTTAAAAATGGTGACCTGTATGAACTGAATGTAGCGGCTTTAGCGAAAAAAAACTTAAATGATGAAGTATTTACCCCTGATCTAAAAAAATATCCCGGAGCAAAAGTGGAAGATTTGCGTTGACCTGATTTTTTCTTTCTGGTAAACACGTACGATGTTACTGATTTCAGAATCCTGTTGCCGCAGCTTTAAAATTTAATAGTCAAAAACAAAAAAAGTGGCCACAGCCACTTTTCAGGAATAAATTTCACGATTTATTTATTGGAGGCTTTGAACTGATTTTCTCAAAATCGCCAGCATACACTTTGATTAGTTTTGATTTGTTGAAATATTTTTTTAATGCATTATTTACTTCATCCAGTTTCAATGCTTTCAGTTTAGTTTCAAAATTGGTGAAATCAGTCAGATTGCGGCCATCCATCATATACGATTTCATAGTACCAGCCAGGGCATTGTTGAGGCCGAGTATGGTCTTATTTTGTTGCAGGGTACTGTTTACCGCATTGGAGAGTTCATCTTGTGTAAATCCCTTCATCAGCGCTTTATCTATTTCCTGGTTCAAGGCACTATCCAATCTGTTTTGATATATGGGATTGAAGTATGCATAGATGCCCCATTTTCCTGTGTTGTATTGGTAATCCGTGTTTAAAAAACTGCCTGCCCCATAACTCATGCCTTCATTTTCCCTTAGCCGTTGCGGGATGCGCGAGGATAAAAATGCCCCCCCACCCAATAATTCATTTGCCATATAGGTAGCTGCAAAATCGGGATGCTTTTCATTAATATTGATATTTAACAGACCGAACATCATAGCATTGGTCTTATCGGGTGTATTCACATTTATCTTGGTTTCTTTTGTTTCGAATGCTTTGGGTATAATTTCGGCATATGGGGTTTTACTTTTCCATGGGCTCAAGGTATTCTTCAAAAATTCCTTAATGAGGGGTTTGTCGAGTTCGCCCAGAAAGACTGAATAGGAATTGCCGGCACCATAAAATTCCGAAAAGTAAGATTTCAAATCAGTTAATTTAATTTTTGACAATTCTGCTAAAGTTTCTTTTGAATCCATTTGATAAAGTGGATGAGTGCGGGGATAGGCTGAAGCCAGCTTACTCAGCTTCTCAGATGCTACTGTCTGGGGATCGTTCATTGCTGATTCAGTATTGGCTTTTGAGTCAATAATCAGTTTGGAAAACTCACTGGAATCAAAAGATGGGTTTTTCAGCAAATCATCCAATAGAGCTAAAACTTCTTTCAGGTATTTTTTTTCTGTATTTATATTTATGTTTAATCTGTCTACCGATGCCGAAAAGTTTATTGAGCTTTTTATCCTGTCCAGTTCATCATTAATTTTTGATTTTGTTTTGCTAGTAGTTCCTTTCTTCAGCATTTGAGCCGTAAGGCTCGCTATCAACTGTTTGTTTTGAAGCTTGGCTTCAGATCCCCACTTTAAAGTCAAAGTTGCATTGATCTTGTCTCCTTTCGCAGGTTTTTGCAGCAACGCAAATTTTCCATCCGGAGCATAACTTCCATATTCCGTATTTTTAATGATATTCTCTACGGTGTTTTCAAATTCTGCTGTTTTTTCTACGAGGGTTTTGCCTTTATATCCCTCGAGCATTTTTTCTATATCCGGAGTCTCGGCGACCACCGTTCGCTCTGGGGTAGTGGATTCCGGCAAGAAAACCCCCACTGTACGATTGGAAGGCAGATAATATTTTTTAGCTGCATTTTTCACATCATCCAGTTTTAAAGTTTCCACCCGATCTCTGTATTGAAACCATAATCTCCAGTCTCCCGCTCCGATGAATTCAGTAAGACCAATAGAAAGATTGATGATATTATTATTCGTGTTTTCAACATTTTTCAATAATGTATTCATCGCTCTGATCAGGTCTTCTTCCAGTATTTCAGTCTTTCCAAGATCATCCATAGTCTTCATCAAAACTGATTTAGCACTATCCAGGTTTTTATCCTTTGGCACTTCCACTTCAAAATAAGTGAAACCCGGATCCTGTAAGGTTTGAGCATAGCCGCTTACTTTTGATGCCAATTTGGTATCTACTAATTTTTTGTATAAGATACCTGATGGATTATTAGTAAGTATTTCTATCAATGCATCATTAGGTGCATAATCTTTATCTGCCATACTGGGCGTATGATAACCCATTCCAATATATTGAATGTCTCCCGTGCGTCTCAGCGTTACTGATCTTTCCCCATCCTGTGGTGGTTCTACAGTATAAGTTGGTTGTAGTTTCCTCGAGGGTCTGGGAATGACACTAAAAAATTCATTAGCATATTCCAATGCCTTGGTTTCATCAAATTTTCCGGCAATTACCAATACGGCATTGTCAGGCTGATAATATTTACGATAAAATGTCCTTAAGTTTTCAATATTTACGCGCTCGATATCCTCACGGCTACCGATAGTAGAATTTCCATAATTATGCCATAAATACATTGCCGAAATGACGCGTTCATTCAAGACCGCACTTTGGTTATTTTCACCTATTTCAAATTCATTTCGTACTACGCTAAATTCTTTTTTGAGTTCTTCTTCCAGTATTTTGGAATTCACCATTCGATCAGCCTCCATGTCCAAAGCCCATTTTAAATTTTCATCAGAGGCTGAGAGTATTTCATAATAATTGGTGCGATCATACCAGGTAGTTCCATTGGCAAATGCTCCCTTGTCGGCAATGGCTTTTTTTATGTCAGTAAATTTTTTACATTGTTTAAATAACATGTGTTCCAATAGATGGGCCATGCCTGTCTCGCCATATCCTTCATGCCTGGATCCAACTTTGTATACTATGTTGACTACCAGATTAGTCTGAGCCGGATCCGGTGCCAATAAAATCCTCAATCCATTTTCTAATTCATATTCTTTCAGCCCTTCTACTGTGGTAATATGTTTAACAGCTGCTTGACCAAGGAGCTGAAATGAAAAGAACAGCATAGATAATGCAAAACAAAACTTCAAATTCATATGATTTTTTTAATTGAAAAATAAAAATTATTACTTAGTGCCTTGCCAAAGGTAATTGCTTATCGGATACGATCCAATTTACATCATTAAGTGAGACCGTATTTAGTGTTTATTCATACCATAATAAACTCAGATACAATGTTCTATAAAATGTTCTTAATTTATATCTCAGCGTAATTATGGAGTACATCATAAGGTGATTTGTACTTACCTTCGTAGATCAAACCGAACCCAAATTATTTATGTCAGATTTAAAAAAAGATGCACTCTTATATCATCAGCAGGGGCGTCCTGGGAAAATTGAAGTAATACCCAGTAAACCTCATTCCACTCAAAAAGATTTAAGCCTTGCCTATTCACCCGGGGTAGCCGAACCTTGTCTGGCCATCAAAGAAAACAAAGAAGATGTGTACAAGTATACTGCCAAAGGCAATCTCATAGCGGTGATCTCGAATGGTACTGCAGTGCTGGGCCTGGGCAATATTGGTCCTGAAGCCGGCAAACCGGTAATGGAAGGGAAAGGATTGCTTTTTAAAATATATGCTGATATCGATGTCTTCGATATAGAAATAAACGAAACCGATCCAGACAAATTAGTCGAGTGCGTTAAGGCCATTTCTCCCACTTTTGGCGGTATCAACCTGGAAGACATCAAAGCTCCTGAATGTTTTTATATAGAGGACAGATTAAAAAATGAATTGGATATACCACTGATGCACGATGATCAGCATGGTACAGCCATTATTTCTTCTGCTGCGCTCTTAAATGCATTGGAACTGGTAAATAAAAAAATCGAGGAGGTGAAAATAGTCGTCAGTGGATCAGGAGCCTCTGCCATATCCTGTACCCGTCTGTATAACAAATTAGGCGCTCAAAAGTCTAATATAGTGATGATCGATAGTAAAGGTGTGGTTAATACAAAGCGGACCGATCTGAACAAACAAAAAATGGAATTTGTCAGTGACCGGGATATCGATACTTTGGAAGAAGCCTTAATAGATGCAGATGTATTTCTGGGTTTAAGTGTAGCCGGGGTAATGAAAAAAGAAATGTTGCTTTCTATGGCTAAGGATCCGATCGTTTTTGCATTGGCTAATCCAAATCCTGAAATATCCTATCCCGAAGCCACCAGTACCCGTCAAGATGTAATCATGGCCACCGGCAGATCTGACTATCCCAATCAGGTAAATAATGTATTGGGGTTTCCCTATATTTTCAGAGGTGCTTTGGATGTGAGGGCTACCAGAATCAATGATGAGATGAAGTTGGCCGCGGCCAAAGCATTGGCTGAGTTGGCCAAATTACCGGTCCCCGAAGAAGTTAACTCAGCTTACGGTGGAGCCAATCTCCATTTTGGATCTGATTACATAATTCCGAAACCGGTAGACCCAAGATTGATCACTGTAGTCACCATCGCAGTGGCTAAAGCAGCCATAGCCTCCGGTGTGGCTAAAAAGAAAATCGATAACTGGGATGCATACGCCGAAGAATTAAACAAACGACTTGGTCTTTCGAAACCAATGATCAGGCAGATCCGTTCTAAAGCAAAAGCTCATCCCAAACGGGTGGTGTTTGCGGAAGCTGAGCACTATAAAATACTCAAAGCTGCCGAAATATGCAAAGAAGAAGGATTTGCTTTTCCAATATTACTGGGGAATGCGGAGCGGATAAAGTCCATGATTGTTGAAAATGAATTAGCTCTCCAGGATGTTGAGATCATTGATCCAAGGTCTGATGATGAACAAGATCGTCGTACAAAATTTGCCGATACTTATTTTAACAAACGCAATCGAAAAGGAGTAAATCAGCGTTCGGCTCTCAATCTGATGGTAGAATGGAATTATTTCGGAATGAGTATGATCGAACATGGCCATGCAGATGCAATGGTAAGCGGGCTGACGGCAAACTATCCTGAATTTATGCGGCCTGCCCTTCGCATGTTTGGCAAGCGGAATGATGTGCAGATTGTGGCAGGTATGGATATATTGATGACCAAAAAAGGGCCCCTGTTCTTTGCCGATACGATGGTCAACCTCGACCCTGATGTAAAAACAATAGTCGATATCACCTTGCAGACAGCAGATGCTGTACGAAAATTTGGTATTGAACCTAAAGTTGCATTATTATCCTATTCCAATTTTGGATCTGTAAAAGGCACAGTACCGTTTAAAATGCGCGATGCAGTAGCAATACTTCACCGTGACCATCCGGGATTATTAGCGGATGGGGACATTCAGGGAAATTTTGCAATTAATAAGGACCTGGTAAAAGAAGCTTTTCCATTTTCAAAATTGGTGGATGGCCCTGCCAATACCCTGATATTCCCCAATCTGGCATCATCACA
>CAYNIG010000267.1:0-6956 GCA_964396995.1 uncultured Saprospiraceae bacterium
CCTCTGTTGGCATAGAAAAGGGCAAAATGTATAGACAAGATGACCTGCCCGAACAATGCGGAAAACTGAATTTTAGCAGAGCAGACCCTACAATAAAAAACGATGCAAAACTAAGAGGGTAAAACAGGCTGAAATGCAATAGAATCAAATTACAGAAAGCCAGCCATTCTAATTTTAAATTTTAGATGCAGGTTCGTTTAAAGTGGTAAGGGACTTAAAATCACTGAAAAAATTCCTTTTGAAATATTCCGTGTAAAAAACAGTAAAATTGCAGTACTTTAAACACCCAAGTGCAACGATTACCATTCAAAGAAATAGTAAAGAAATATTCAGTTCTGATCTGCGTCCTCGTTTCAGTGTTTTTAATACTGGTTGCAGCCTTAATCTATCCGGGTGGCTCCTTGGCCGACAAAAATTCGATAGGATTTGACTGGACAAAAAATTTTATAAGCAATTTATTTGCATCTAAAACCATAAATGGTTTGGATAATCCATCCAGAATTTGGGCCATTACCGGTATGGCATTTCACTCAGTTGGATATGGGTTATTTTTTATCCATATGTCAAAAAAAATTCCTTCAGGACACGCCGTGACGGTCCTAAAAACCATAGGATTAGCTAATATCATTTTTAACTTTCTCATCACCACCTCTGTGCACGATATCATGGTGACCATATCCAGTACCTTATCGATGTTGGGATTGTTTTATATTACTGTGTTTATTCTGAAGACAAAGCTTCACTTGGTAAAACTCGGTTGTATTATTTGTCTCCTGACTTTTTATTATACCTTATTCTTATATGGCTCAGGGAATTGGGGCAGGTTGGCAATTATGCAGAAAATATCGTTCATGGCTTCGATGTTTTTAATTTTAGGATTGGAATATTTTATTAAAAAGGAACATTTTAATCAAATAAAAAAAGAAGAAATTAAAATAACCAACGACAAATGAAAAAAAATATTCTTATAATCGTTTCTAAATTATGTATATGAAACTGTGTTCCCCGCCCATTTCAACCCTTCTACTTTTTATAGTATTATCTTTTTATAATTGCAAAGAGTTTAAAACCGGGCAAGCGGTGCCATCAGAAATGGTATATCCGGACTCAGTATATATTAAGATGGGAAAAACGATTGCACAAGAAGCACAATCGATATTAGCAAAAAACCTGATGAATGCCATAAGTAAAGGAGGAACGGAATACGCAGTGGAATTCTGCAATACCCGCGCCATACTACTCACAGACAGTATGGCTCACTTGCTGAATACAGGAATTAAAAGGGTGTCTGACAGACCCAGAAATCAATCCAATCAGGCACAGGAATATGAGCAGGACTACATAAACTTGCTAAGAGATAAAATGAAAATAGGTGAAAAACCAGAACCAATGATTAAAGAAATCGATGGGAAAAAAATGGGTTTGTACCCGATAATTACCAATCCTCTGTGCCTGCAATGCCATGGCAACACAGAGACCAATATAAACAGTACCACCCTTGAGAAAATAAAAAAACTATACCCGGCAGATAAAGCTACCGGATATGGCGATAATGAATTAAGAGGCCTTTGGGTAATTGAAATGAAAAAAAAATAATTTGGGATTGACCAATAGTAATCTGCAATATAAAACTCAAACCCCTTATAATTATGCGTTTTCTTTTTTTACCTGCCTTACCTTACTGGTATTTTCGGCTTCCGGTATATCGGGTCAGCATATAGATATACGTACACTTGAAAAAATTAATCTCAATAGAAAAACAAGCCTGGATATTTTCTTTAAAACCATTTCCAATACAACAGGTTTGATTTCATACGGCGCACCAACCGGATTGTTAGCTGCCGGGTATTTTATAGACCATGATTATACCAGGCGAAAAGGATGGTACCTGGTAGAGACGGCATTGGTCAATGCGGCCATTACTACAACTTTAAAATATTCAATTAATCGAACAAGGCCATTTATTTCCTATCCTTATATAATACGACTGGATAAAGGGAACAGCCCCTCCTTTCCATCAGGGCATACATCCGATGCTTTTGCTCTGGCTGCTTCATTGAGTATTTCATACCCCAGGTGGTATACTGCTGCTGCATCATTTATCTGGGCCGGTACCGTTGGTTATTCGCGGTTGCACCTGGGAGTACATTATCCGTCAGATGTGATTGGAGGTGCAGTAGTTGGGGCTGGTTCTGCATGGCTGTGCCACTTTTTAAATAGAAAACTATTTACGAGAAAGAAGAATTAATTTTATAATTCAAATGCACCGAATTTTTCCCGCCCTGTACCTATTAAGCATTTTGTTTTATTTCAAAGCAAACAGCCAGGTAACCGATGCATTTAGTGATAGCATCTGGTATAAAAGAAACAGCTGGTCAGGGCAAATAGGCGATTTTAAAATAAATGAGGAAAACCAACTCCAGAGTATTGGATCAGCAAACGGAAGATCAGTTATTTACACTTCTTATAATACCAGCACTAACCAGGAATGGCAGCTTTGGTGCAAATTGAATTTTGCTCCATCGGATGCCAATAAACTCAGAATCTATCTCTATGCTGAAGACACCAGTTTTAAAAATGCATATTACCTGGAACTGGGCGAAAACGGCAACCAGGACGCCATCCAATTTAAAAAATCAACAGAAGGTAAAACAACTTTAATAGCAGAAGGTAATATCGGGGCAGTTTCTAAAGATCCCACAGTGGTACGATTCTCGATTTCCAGGTCAGAACAGGGCAATTGGACTATCAACACTGATTATAATGGTGGAATATCCTTTTCGGAAGAATTTATAACATCTGACAATAGTATACCCATCAAACCCAAAGCACTTTTTTCAATAGAATGTATTTACACTGCCACAAGAAAAGATAAATTTTTATTTGATGATTTATCAATAGATGAATACGTACCCAAAGAAACCCCGCCGAGGATAATCAACATAAAATCGGACTCCAACCTGGTAAATATTATTTTCGATAAAGCCATAGATCCGGTCACAGCAAATGATGAAGAAAACTATTTACTATCCGGATCACTCGGTCAGCCATGGAAAGCAAGGTTGATATCGGATTCCATAGTAGTATTAAACCTTACCAAAAAAATAATAGCAGGTACATATGAAGTGGTATGTAAGAAAATAGCTGACCTCAGGGGCAATGCTGCGTTTAATCTGAAGGGTTCATGGACACATACTGTAAATCAAAATATAAATCAATATGAGATTTTAATTACAGAGATTATGGCAGATCCCAGTCCTGCGGTTGGATTGCCCGCATTTGAATACATCGAATTGCTAAACAACGGCAACCGCAATATTGATCTTGCCGGCATTAAACTTTTTTTTGAAAAAAACGAATACTCACTGGATACCGCAAATCTACAGCTCAAACCAGGAGAAAATATAGTTATATGCGAACCTGCAGCCACAGAGTCATTAAAACAATATGGAAAAACCTATGGACTGAAAAGAATGCCGGCTATCCGAAATACCAATGGAACTATTACTATTAAAGAGCAAGATAAAGTCATACATTCAGTCACGTACGACGACGATTGGTATAGGGACACGAAGAAAAAAGAAGGGGGTTGGTCACTGGAAATGATTAATCCCAATAATCTATGCGACGATAAAAAAAATTGGATAGCCTCTGCCGATACCAGAGGAGGCAGCCCCGGAGGTCAGAATTCCGCCTGGAACCCAAATTATATTATTCCTTTGGCTATAGATTCTTTTACCATTCAATCTGATGATAAATCAATTGATTTGTATGTAAATAAAAAGCTGGGCGGCCTTACCGGACAGGAAATAAATTTTAATCCCCCTATTAAAATAAATAACCTGATCTATACGGACAGTACGAATAAAATAAATGTTCAATTATCCGATAAGCTTTCTTCAGGCATTCTCTATACAATAGCTGCTGATTTTAAAGATTGTACAGGCCGATCGGTAAATCCTGTGCAGCTAGAATTATCTAAAATAGAGCCAATAGAAAAAAATGATTTGGTGATCAGTGAGATACTTTTTAATCCACCAGGTGGTGGCACAGATTATATCGAAATATATAACTCATCTGCTAAGACCTTTACCACTCAAAAACTCAGGATCAGCAATGAACTAAATCAACGATCGGTAACCGTTGCAAATCATACCTATATTTTACCGGGAACGTATTATGTGATCAGCAGCGATAGCGAATGGATAAAAAAATCGTATCACAAAGTAGACAGCAATCATTTGATACAGCATAGTTTACCCTCGCTTCCCGATGATGAAGGAAATGTCTCTTTATGGTCTCCGGAAGGGGTCCTTATCGATTCATTTTACTATAATGAAAACCAGCATTTTCATTTACTGAATACTCCGGAAGGGGTTGCCCTGGAGAGAATAGAAATTAATAATACATCCAATAGATCCAATTGGCATTCTGCTGCTGCAACAGAAAGATATGGAACACCCACCAGGAAAAATTCAGTAACTGCACCGAAATCTGTAACCGGAGAGGCCGTATTTTCATTACAGAATAAAACATTCAGTCCCAATGGAGACGGCTCGGAGGATGATCTTATCATTAATTATACTTTACCGGATAATGGTTACCAGGCTCAGATCACCATATTTGATGATACCGGAAGAAGGATAAAGAGGTTATATAATAATGTACTGCTTTCCCGATCAGGTGAATTAAGCTGGGATGGCAAAAACGAAAATGATCAGGTGGCGCTGAATGGCATATATATAGTGTTTATCGAGGCGCTGAATCTAAATGGAAAACGAATACAAAGAAAATTGGCCGTGGTACTGTATAGGTGAGTAAGACAAAATCCAAAATCTAAAGCATCTATTCGTCACTTTCTATATTTTCCCAAAACCGGTCTGCCCGGAAACACATTTTTTACGGTTTCACCATTTTTAACTACAAATTCTCCATTGATTAAAACATGTTTGATGCCCGCTGAAAATTGCAAACCTTTAAAATCGGCTTTGTCTATTATGGTATTGGGATTGAATATGGTGATATCGGCATCGCAGCCTACCTGTATTCTGCCTTTGAGCCGCATAGATGGTGCAATACTTTCTAGTCGATTAGCCGGCATGATGGTCATCTTTCGCAGACCTTCCATGAGGCTGATTACTTTTTCTTCCCGTACGTATTTTCCCAGTACCCTCGCAAATGTACCAGCTGTACGGGGATGTGCTTTGGGTGCATAAGGCATACCATCGGAACCAATAGAAGTATTGGGATGTTGAATACCCACATTTATCCATTCGGGTTTCATCATATGGATGATTACTATACCACCTTGTTTGCGGTATTTTTCAAATGTTTCCTGAGTAAGCCGTTCGCCGGTAGATTCCCATTGAAGATCACCATAGCTGATGCTCAATTTTTCCTGCCAGCCTTCATCAAATATAGCTGACTCCAGCGAGGTGGAAGCTGCAGTATATGGATATACTTCGGTAGTGACATCCAATCCTCTGGCCTGAGCGGAAGCAACCATATCCAAGGTCACTTGTATTTCAGATAAAGACAAACTATTAGCATGTACGATATGCAGTGATGCACCGCTGGCTGTGGCATTGGAAATAGCTTCTTGTATACCGGGCATACCAAATCCCCGGGTATGGGAGAATACAGGTACTTTTTTATTTGCTGCATATTGATATACTTTGAAGATCTCACCGTGTTTGGCTCCCGGATAATAACCAACCGGTACACCAATGCCGAGTGCACCGGCAGCCAATTCATCCTCAAAATAAGAAGCCATGTTTTTTATTTCATCCTCTGTCATGGCCTGGTAATTCGCGGATCCAAGGTTAATTTCTATTTTGGCCAGCCGGGAACTTTGAATGCCTTCTTCCGCTATTGCTTTTTTTGCTTCCTTAAAATGATGCATATATCTTTCCATGGCCAATGCCCTGATCACAGCATGAGGTACGGTAGCTCCATAGTTTACTATAGTTTTACCTCGCTTAGCTTCTATCCAATCCCGTAAAAAGGGAACACCACTTTCTAATTCAAGCGCGGTGGTCACTCCATCCCGGCATTGATATTCATGAGCTTCATTGGTCATGCCGTGTACATGCAGGTCTATAAAACCCGGAGCAATTACAAGTCCATTCACTTCATATATTTGTTTTCCTGTAAGTTCTTTATCCGTAATTTCCATTATTCGATCACCACGGATACCAATATTCCTGATTGCATCAAGCCCAGTCTCCGGATCCATTACACGCCCACCTTTGAGTACTATGTCATAGGATTGGCTGAGCAACACTCCATTCAATGCCATGATGAACAAACAGGATATAAGTGGTCTTTTCATTTTATTAAATTGATGTAGAAATATAAATAAAAGTTTGCACCGCACTGCGGAGAATATTTTGATGTGGAAATAATAAGGAATAAAATAATACAATTTAAACAAGGTTTTATTACATCTCCTGCAAATATTTCCTCACAAACCTAATCGCCAAAGCCCCTTCACCCACAGCTGAAGATATGCCAGTTAAAGCACCGGCACGTACATCTCCTGCTGCAAAAATACCGGGTAAGGAAGTTTCCGTTATATAGGGTTCTCTTGATATTTTCCAATGAGTGTGAAAGGTTTTTTCTTTCACCAGATCAGGCCCGGTAATAATAAATCCATTTTCATTGAGTAGTATTAAATCATTCATCCAGTAGGTGGAAGGTTTGGCACCTATGTATATAAACAATGCTTTGGCTGGTAAGTTAATTTCCTCAAGTGTATTTATATTGCGTAAAGTAATTTGATCCAGTACGGCATTTCCTGCACAGGCGGTCACTTCAAACCCGGGGATGATTTTGATATTGGGAGTATCGGCTATATTTTGCACCAGGTAGTTTGCTGCGACTTTTGATAAATGAGGTTGTCTGATGATGATATTTACTTCTTTGGCAAACTTACACATGTACAATGCAGCCTGGCA
>CAYNIG010000268.1:0-6947 GCA_964396995.1 uncultured Saprospiraceae bacterium
AATGTCCGGGTGACCAGAACGACACTATCTTTCTACCGTTGGATCGAACCCAATCATTTAATATAGTTGATTCATTAGTAGTTTTAGGCGGATACCTACCCGGTGGTAGTGATTCGAGAGATTGGTTCTGTAATCCTACCATTCTCTGTGGTGATATAGATCAGGATGGAATTTTGAATACAGGGAATTCTTATAACGTGGTATTTACAGATCATGTGGATTCTGTCACAGTAGTAGATGGCTTTATTATCCGTGATGGTTATGCAGATGGCCCGAATACGATTGAATCACAGGGAGGAGGCTGGTTTAATAATGGAGCAGACTCAGGATATTCCAATCCTCAGATCCGAAACACGAGTTTTATTAATAATTTTGCCAATTTTGGGGGTAGCGGATTATACAATAATGGGTTAGCTGGTAATGCAAGCCCAAAGTTGATAGCATGTATTTTCAAAGCTAATCTTGGAAAAGAAGGAGCGGCAATATTTAACAATGGGGTTAGCAATCAATTTGCAACAGGACATAGTAATCCCGTAATAATCAATACTATCTTCAGTGGAAATGGAGACATAGATGGAGGTTCGGCTGTTGCAAATTTCGGATTTAGTGGCGAGAGCAGTCCACAATTTATCAACACTGTTTTTAGTGGCAATAGGGGTTTCGCATTACTAAATGATGAAGGAGGACTTGGCAGTTCTCAGCCCGTACTCACCAATTCAATCATTTGGAACAATGGAGATGCTTTTAAAAATATAGATGGAGCACAAGTGACTTTATTTAATTCAATTACTCAAATCGGAAGTTTGTATACTGGCTCCAATAATAAAATGGATGGCACCGATCCTGTGTTTTATTACGCCCCTCCTGCAGCTCTGGCACCCACTCTGGATGGGGATTTCAGATTGAGGGATTATTCTCCGGCTATCAATATGGGAACCAATTCAATAGTCACAGAATTATTCGATATCGTCCAGGCTCCCCGGATTGGGTATGGGACGGTAGATATCGGTGCCTACGAATTCGTCGGCTTGTCCTGTAATAATTTTCTATCAAATGTAGTGTATGTAGATTCTGCTGCTACAGGAATGAATACGGGGTTTACATGGGTAGATGCATTTACTGATTTGCAGGATGCGCTATTGGCTGCCAGATTATGTGTCGACATCGATACTATCAAAGTAGCACAGGGGACATATTATCCATCGGATCTGGATACCCTGATACTCAATTCTTGTCCTGGTGAAAATCCGGATACATTATACTTTGGATTAGATCGAAAGGAATCTTTTAATATTCCGAATTCTCTTGTGGTTCTGGGTGGATATCTTTCAGGTGGATCTGATGATGCATCCAGGGATTGGGAATGTAATAAAACCATATTGTGTGGAGATATCGATCGCGATGGTGATACATTGGGAAATTCATATCATGTCGTCGTCACAGTAGATGTCAGTAATGCTACCCTGATTGAGGGATTTTATATTCAGGGTGGAAATGCGACCGGAGATGGATTACTTATTCCCAATAGCAATTCTGGGGGCGGTTGGTTTAATCAGGGAACACCTATCGGAGGTATGTCTAGCCCAACATTAAAGAATTTATGGTTTAGAAGTAATATAGCTTACAATGGTGGTGGTATGTATAACCGTGGGACCAGTGACGGCTTGACCAAACCCCAGTTGACGCAAGTAATTTTTTCCGGAAATGAAGCCATTAACATAGGTGGGGGTATGTTTAATAATGGCGGAGACGGTAATAGCAACCCGACCTTGATAAATAATAATTTTATTAGTAATCTCGCTGGGCTACAAGGTGGAGCGATTTATTTTGCCGGAAACGATATGATTCAGGATTCGAGTGATGTTATAAATTCTATTTTTTGGAATAATGCTGCACCAGTTGCTCCTGAATTATCCGGAAGCAGTGGTGAGGTAGCAATTCAAAATTCATTATTTCAGTCACTTGATCTTCTGACTCTGATAGCCAATTTTGGCACAGATATGATTTATGATAAGGGTGGCAATAAATTTGGCCAGAATCCTCAGTTTCTTCAGTTGCCTTTGCCGGGTCTTGGCAGCTCCGGAAAATTCAGGGTAATGCCTGGTTCATCTGTTGTTGATATGGGTATGCCAGGTATAAATCTGGAGTCCAAAGAATTTGGAAATGGCCCCCGCGAAATCAATACCATAGACATAGGTGCTTATGAATCGCAAGTGGCGAATTGTGATTTATATACATTAAATACTTTGTACGTAGACAGTGCCGCTCATGGGGCAAATGACGGTACCTCCTGGGTCAATGCTTTTAATGATTTGCAAAATGCATTGGCTGTAGCGCGCATTTGTAAAACTATTGATTCGATAAAAGTGGCCCAGGGAACCTATTACCCGGATGATACGACCATTTTATACGATCATTGTACTCTACAACCAATAGATACACAGCTTCCTGATCCTTATGTCTCATTTGAATTAGTCGATTCAGTCGTAATACTGGGGGGATTTGGCAGAGGAGCGGATAGCTTGGTAAGAGATTGGGAATGTAACAAGACGATCTTATGTGGCGATAATCAACAGGATGGTGATTCTTCCAATAATGCATTCCGAATAGTAAGTGCTTGGCAACTAAGCGAAGCAACGATTATGGACGGTTTCTGTATTACAGGAGCTTATGCTGATTTTAATGGAGTGAATGGATTCGGTACTTTTAAACATGGAGGTGGCTTGGCAATAATTGGATCCAATATGCAGGTTAATAATTGTGTAATTACAAATAATCATGCAGGTGGATTTGGAGGTGGCGTCTACATCATTGCAGGTCCCACATTGGGAGAGATTGACACCTCAAGTCCTACTTTTAATAATTGTATCATTTCTGCAAACGATGCTGTGAGAGGGGCAGGTATTGCCATACTGGTCTCTGAAGGAGGGGTATCTGAAATGAAATTTTACAATGGAATTATTGCTGGAAATTTAGCCATTGTAGATGGTGGTGGAGTGTATACTTCCCTTGACAGGGCAGAGGGTTTGGGTGGAATATGTTCACCTACTTTTGTTAATGCTATAATCGCTTCCAATGCTACGGATATGAATGCACCTTGCTCTGGAGGGGGTGTATATCATACTGATAATTTTAATACATCAACGGTAGGAGAAGATGTTCCAGGCTACTACAATTGCATATTTTGGAATAATATTTCCGCAATGGGTCCTGATATTTTTGCCACTGATTCAACCCGACCTCAAATCCAAAACTCTATTTTTGCTTCTTCATTAATGGACCTTGGTACAGGATGCACTGGCTGTATACAGAATCTTGGGTTCAATAAATTTGCAACAGACCCTCTTTTTGTAAGTGCTCCAGCTGGTTCTTTGGCTCCTACTGCTGAAGGAAATTTTCATGTATCACCCTTGTCTCCTGCAATAGACATGGGGACAAATACAATCAACCCTTATTCGTATGATTTAGATGGATTGATCAGGGTTATAAATGGAAGGATCGATATTGGACCTTTTGAATATCAGGATAATGCGTTTAGCTGTTTTCCGTATAATGGATTGTCCACCATATATGTAGATTCATCTGGTACTGAAGGAGACAATACAGGAATAGATTGGCCGAATGCATTTTTGGATCTACAAGATGCTCTTAGAGTGGCTAAGGATTGTGGAATTGATACTATAAAAGTTGCAAAGGGAACATATTATCCTAGTACAGCCGATACCATTGTTTATTTCGATAAATGTAGCGCACAGCCCACAGATACGGTTATCATCGGTGTAGAACGATTTCATTCATTTTATATTCCTGATTCTACTACTCTGATTGGGGGATACCCTTCCGGAGGTGGAGAGTTGAGCGAAGCAAAATGTAATCCTACTATTTTATGTGGAGAAATTCAACAAGACAATGATCCTACAAATAATAGCTACTCTGTGATAAATATCGGTGGTGGAGTCGCCAACATCACGCTTGACGGATTTTGTGTTTCAGGTGGTTATTTTGACGGAGCAGGAGGAGGTGGCGGACTTCAGATAGCCGGCGGCGCAGTAGATGTGAATATTTACCGTTCTACTTTTAGTGGAAATTATGCCCTTTCCGGTGGTGCAGTTTATATCAATCAAAAGAAAAATGAAGTCCAATTTTTTGATTGCATCTTTGAAAATAACCTGGCTGAATATGCAGGAGGAGCTATTGGGATTGCATCTACATTGTCAGCCGCAGATACCAATTTGATAATTATTTATAATAGCCTCATCACAGGTAATAAGTCCAATCTAGATGGGGGCGCAATCTTTTTATTATCAGATGTCGGATTCTCCGAGGTAAATATCACCAGCACCGTAATCTCAGGTAATGGAGCAAATGGAAATGGCGGCGGTTTGTATCATTACAGAGGTCCAAACGGTGAAAGTTATTTTAATTTAAATTCCTCCATTTTATTTAATAATATGGCTACTTTAGGTGACGCCATATTTAATCAATTGTTATCAGCGGGAATGAATAGCAACTTTTCATTCTCCATTACAGACCGTTCGCTTGCCGAATTAAATACAGGATGTATGGCATGCGTAATGGATTTAAGTTTATCCAAATTTAATACAGATCCCCAATTTATAAGTGCACTTTCTCCAGCCATTGCTCCGATAGCGGGAGGGGATTACCATTTGCTGTATACTTCGCCTGCCATTGATATGGGAGATGATGTGGCTCAGTTAGAGTCAACTGATCTGGACGGGAAACCCAGAATTATCAATGGCGCTGTTGATGTGGGTGCTTTTGAAACCATGTTGAATTGTAATTCGGATACAATATATGTCCAAAAAAATGGCAGTATACCTTCATTGCCTTTGGATTCATTTTTAAAAGGTGATTTACCAGAAGGATTTCAGTTTTTGATCAATGGAGTCTCATTTGAAAATTTCACTCTGGACTGTAATAATTTGGGCAAAAACAACTTTAGTCTTCAAATCATAAAATTATGTAATGATAAGGTCATTGATTCATGTACAAAAATGATTTGGGTACTGGATACCTTTGAGAAAGAACTTATTGCCCATGACGATATCAATGTATCACTTGATGCAAACTGTATGCGGGTTCTTTCTTCACAAGATGTGCTTGTTAATTTTGGTGGATGTAACAATGAATTCGAATTGTGTTTATCATACCCGCAGGGTACTTCCACGTATGATCCGCCAAACAAATTGGATCGCTCTCACCTGGGCTATTGTATGGTATTCAGCGTAAAGCATACTTCAGGAAATATCACCTGGGGTAAACTCTGTGTTGAAGACAAAATGCCTCCACTCATATCCTGTGTAGATACCACCATCACTTGTTTTGATCTCAACAACCTTCCAAAAGACGGAGATTTGATAAATGACAATTGCGGTAATCCTGTAAAACTATCAATCACCAGCGAAGAATTTACAGACTATGGTTGTGAGAATGCTGATATACAGGGATTAATTACGAGACACCTGACAGCGACTGACGCTTGGGGCAACACTGTGAATTGCGAAAAGAAAATATATATTGCAAAATTGGACTTAGATTCAGTGACTTGTCCAATGGATACTTTGGTGGAATGTCATGATGAATTCATAAAAATAAAGCTCAATGGCAAGGATAGTTCGGTTTCGATTCTCAACCCAATCCGAAGTGGATATCCTACAGTAAAAGTGAATGGTCTTGTCTATTCATTGGGTCCAAATAATGTGGCCTGCAAACTCACTACTTTATATAAAGACGAGCGTTTTGAGATATGTGGGTCTGGCTTCAAAGTCTTACGAACCTGGGTAATTACAGATTGGTGTACTGGTGAAGAAGCGACTTGTCAGCAATGGATAAAAATAGTGGATACTACTGCCCCGGTGGTAATGGAGGATTACAACGAAGAGTATTATTTGTATTCTGAAAAAGGAGCAAATGGATCATTCGCCTATAATTTTATTGCAGAACTTCCTGTAATTTATACCGGTCCTCATGACTGTGTTGCGAGTGTTCCATTGCCAAAGGTAAAAGTCAAAGATTGTTCTATCCTTCGATATGATTATTTTGTTAGTTACGAAGATGTCAGTCATCCGGGAAAAGTCAATACGTTACAAGGTACTATTTCTGACAAGACGACCATCAGATTACCTATCGGTCTTCAAAAAATAAATGTGGTGATCTCTGATGAATGTCAGAATACCGTGAATGTATTGTATTATGTAGGTGTAAATGACATCACCCCACCAAATCCGGTTTGTGATGAAAACACGCAGGTGACAGTAGATCCTGCTACCTGCTGGGCTAAAGTAGCAGCAAATGATTTAGACAATGGGTCCAGGGACAATTGTTGTGATGTACTTCATTTTGCCGCTGCACATATGGATAGCATCACCTATTGGAGAAATTATTGGCATGACAGGATAAAAAAGGAGTCTAGCAAAATAGCCTATGAGCAAAATAAATACTTCATACATGATCTCATAGAAGAATGGATTAATTATTTTGTCTTTAAGGATACTGTCTATTTTGAAGAATGTGGAAGTAACCAGGTAGTACTGAGAGTCTATGAAGCTTGTGGTGTACCTAAATATGATCCGCACACTTTCCCTTGCAGTCCACATGCATGGTTTAGTTACAATTTTTATTTATTCAGAGGAGATTTTAATTATAATTGGTTTGGCCTTAATGCCGTTAGATCTTGTGATTTCAGACCAGGCATATCGCCATTGGATAGTTTGTTTTCCAGGATTGCCAGATACTATGATCAAGGCTATTTTGATCCCAAATTTGCCGGAGCTACTGGAATATATACCTGCGATGATCCTTTTTATGTACCAAAGAATTCAAAATCTGACAATAACCCTCCCGGTAGTTATTGTTCACAACGACTTTACAGTGACTGCATGGTAAATGTAATAGTAGATGACAAACAAGCCCCGGTAGCGTACGGC
>CAYNIG010000269.1:0-6928 GCA_964396995.1 uncultured Saprospiraceae bacterium
GGCTTCAGCCTGTTAGCAATCAACAGCCTAAAGGCCGTTCTACAGGGAAGTGTTTTACCGTTGAATAGGCTTCAGCCTGTTAGCCATCAACAGCCAAAAAGCCCGTTCTACAGGGAAGTGATTTAAAACTAACTCTAATCAACCCAACCAATAGGTTTTATCTTAGTCCTGTATTGACCTTCCACACAGGGTAAAGTTACCAATGGATCGGGATGGAAAGGAGTAGGATCCGAAACAACTTTGGGCTTTACATTGGGTATTGACTGTGCGAGATCTATATATACTACCTGGCTTCTATTGGCAAAAACATTGAAAGTACCAATTATTTTTTCTGACGGGTCAGTTACATTTTTGATGTTGGGACTAAATTTTGTCTGCGGTGGCAGATCAAATAAAGTACCAATCGTCTGAGTTTGATTTTCAAGAGACTTTACAAACTCAAATACCCTCGGGGTAATGGATCGTTGTTCAATGCGCAAATAATACTTCTGAGGTGGATTGATAAAAGGTACCCGCACTATCCTTTTGGATATAATATTTCCATCCCTTAATGCATCCGACTGAGAAATGATGGAAGTATTATAAACTATATCCCAGCAATCTCTTGGTGCACAGTTATAGGCCACCTCCATACCACCTACTTCTCTTTTACCGCATGAAATCGCCTTTACGTAATGGATCCAATCCCATTGATAAAAATTTTCAACACCGGGTATATCTTTCGTTTCAAGCAATACATCAAAACCATGATAATAAATATCATCTTTATCCCTGCCCGATTCTACATTATATACAGACTTAATAGTTGAAATTTCCGGACAAGGTCGCATCGTTTCCAATTCAGATATGTATTGTTTATTATCGACCGTCATATTGAGGGTATAAGACTCTCCTACCTTACCACGTATAGTAGTATCTGATACACCATCAAATCTTTTGATGTTTAACCGTACTCCTTTCGAATCCTGAAGATAAGCAATAACCGAACCCGGCTTCCGGGGCACACCATATGCACCTTTTAATCCAAGGTCTGTAAGTGAATATTGAAGATTAAATTTAAAATAAGATTCACTCAGGTCAGCATCCACCACCAAATATCGCTTCCCTTCGGGTAGTATGGTTTGATCTACGGGATACTGGCAGTTGATTACCAACATAAATAAAATAGATATAAGCAAACAAAGTGTTTTCACTTAAAGGTAAAGTTATAGGTTAATGAACAAATGGGAAACGAAAATACACTTACTTTAAATGGTTTAAAGGTGGGTTGTTTTGGATCGAAATAATATGAAAATGCATTTTTTCTTCCGTATAAATTATAAGCAGTGATCACCCAGGAGCCCTCCCATCTTCTGCTTTTAGTAGACGGATTGATTATGGTCCATGAAAAATCCAATCGGTGATAAGGGGAAATTCTGCCGTTATTTCGATCAGTAAAAATGGGTATATAACTAAATCCATTGCGATAAAAGCTGACCGGTGCTGTATATGGCCTGCCTGAAGAATACACAAATGTAAAAGATAAGATATTGTGCTTTTCCGATTGCAGATTCATGATCATATTCAGATTATGTGGTCTGTCAATTGAAGAAGGGAACCATTTGCCATCATTTAATTTTTGTATTTCCGGAAAGTCACCCAGTATTTGCTGCAGGCTTTTGGAATAAGTATAACTCAGCCAACCGGTCATCATTCCTTTTTTCTTATTGATCATGAGCTCTGCTCCATACGATTTAGACCTGCCTGTAATGATTTGAGATTCGATATTTTTATTGATGGTGAGTTCTGCTCCATTGATGAAGTCAGAGACATTGGATTGTTGGCGATAATATCCTTCCAGCGACCATTCCCATTGAGCGTTTACCGTGTTTTTAAAGAATCCTAATGATACCAAATCACTGGTCACAGGTTCTACATACCGGTTTGATGATTTCCATCGGACACTGGGAAGGGGCGTAGAAAGATTGGTGAGCATTTGTAAAAACTGGTTCATACGGTTATACCCGAATTTGATTGAAGCCAGTTCATTCAACTTGTAGCGGACACCCAGCCTGGGTTCCGCCTTAAGAAAACTTGATTCAGCTGCCCCGGAGCGGATAAATAAGGTATCGGTAATGGTGTTAACTGACCGCGGGCCATCAGTACCATATATTGCGAGATTAGCCGGCCCAAAATTCAGATAATTGACTAAGCGAACACCGGCATCGATCAATAATTTATTATTTACCTCGTATTCATCAGACAGATAAAGAGCAGATTCTAATCCTCTTTCTTTATCCAGGTCTATGGTGGTTACTGATGAACCTTCAGCAGGGTTGAGATTGCCGGGAGCTAATCTGTATTCGGTCAGCGATATACCACCAATTACCCGCTGGCGGGAGCCAGGAGAATAGGTAATTTCATTTTTAATGTTTGAATAAACTACCCCCGTTTTAAATGCAAAACCGGTTTTGTTTTCATTTGAAACGGTATTGGTATTATACCTCGAGTGAACCAATAAAAGGTTATTATTAAACTTAGATGAAAAATAATGATTCCAGCGAAAAGCGCCATTGGTGTGTCCATATTTTATAGTAGATTGTTTGGGCACGATCCCGGCAATACCAAAAATAGAGTCTATCCTGTATGAGTCATATCCTATATAACTTGAAAGGGTAATATTATCCTTATCGGTAGGCCTCCAACTGATTTTATTGGTCAAATCATAGAATACAGGATCGGCATTAGGTATTTTTCGTTTTCTGAATTTATCGAAAAAGGTACTGTTATACAGATCAATAAGATAGCCATTATTAGAAATGCGATTGGAACTGGTCCATCCCAATTTATTCTTGATGATGGGTATGTCTGCACTGAGCCTGTTTGAAATCATACCCACTCCACCTTTGAGCGAAAACGCATTCATTCCGGGTTCGGCCAATTTTACATCGAGCACGCTGGCACTCCTGCCACCGTATCGCGCAGGGATAGATCCCTTGTAAATCTGCATCTCCCTGATGCCATCGGCTGGAAATAGCGAAAACATACCAAGCATATGAGTAGGATTAAAAATGGGCATATTATCAATCAGAATCAAATTCTGATCAACCGCCCCACCCCTTACATTATATCCATTGGCCCCCTCTCCTACTGCAGATATCCCTGGTAAAGTCTGTAAACTTCGGATCACATCGACCTCTCCTGCGGCCGGTGGTAATTTTTGCACAGCTCTTACATTTAGCATACTTACACCCAGAGAAGGCGACTCCAGGTTTCTTTTGTCCGATTGAGAGCTGATAACAATCTCTTCTAATTGAGATATATTACTCTCTAATCGTATGGTGACCCTGGTTGCTCTGGATACATCTATTTTTGATACATAATTCCGATAACCAAACATCTGGATCAGTATGGTGTTGGATCCACAAACCGCCGGAATAGTAGAACCACCAATAGAGTCAGAAATAAAAAATGCAGGATTGGACTCGAGTTTTATTACAGCCCCTTCCAATCGGTCGCTATTATTGGCATCTATGATTTTTAATATCAGGTTGCAAGGAAAAGGGTCGGAAACTTTTTGTGCCCTCAAACGGGTATTGACCAAAAAAGTCAAGACCAATACAACAAAAGAATGGTAACGAATGGAATTTTTCAAAATGACCTGTCCCTGATTAAATGAAATATACTTATAAAACGAATATAAATACTAAAAAGTCCACCTTGGAGAAAAACCAAGGTGGACTTTTTAAATCATGTTCAAAATCCGGATTAGTAATTAATATCCAGGATTCTGAGTAAGAATATCTTTACCCATAATGTCTATCTGAGCCTGTGGAATTGGCAGATATTCCGCTTTACCCGCTTTGAAGGTTGCACCTCCAAATTTGGTAGTAAGTAATTTTGCTTCATTAGCCAGGTATTTGTTTAATACATCTGCTGCAACACCCCAACGTACTAAATCAAAAAACCGATGGCCTTCCTGAGTTAGCTCCAACTTTCTTTCCATGCGAAGAGCATTGATAGCAAAAGTTTTATCATTCCAGGGACCGTCATATGTTTTAATTACATAGTTGGCTGCATTTTCAGTGCCATGTTTTACAAAAGAGGCCGGATCAGCAGCCCTGTTTCTGATTTGATTGATCAAAATTCTGCCTGCTTCCAATTTGCCTAGCTCTATTTTAGCTTCGGCTGCCAGCAAAATGATCTCTCCAAATCTCAAAATGGTATAGTTCATTACTGCATATCCGCGTGTCCATGAAGAACCATCAGTCAATGAATTTTCCTGAGATTTGTAGTAGATATATTTTTTAGGAGAATATGGCCCAGCATAGGCTTGATTTCTAATCCAGTTTTTACCGGGATGTTTAATCCAGTCCAGGTACTGAATTCCTCTGCGACCAACAGAATGGTCCAATCTTGGATCAACCTCTCCGGCATCCGGAGTAAACGCAGCCGAAGACTCTATTCCATAATCATGTTTAATTGCGTTGGCAGCGTCATTATAAGTCCCATCCAATAAGGGAAGGCCGTTTTTGGTTCGGAAAGAATTGACTGCATCAAAACTGGGCTGGTTAAATCCACAACAGTTTCCCGGACCATCAGGGCCAGTGTTGTACGGATAGTTCAGGTCATCAAACCAGTTAGCATTATTTGTACTACCTGTATTCATTGCAGTCTGAACGGCAAAAATGGATTCTTCATTATTATCGTTGGCTGCATTATAAATTTGAGGAAATGATTTTACTAAACCGTATTTTTTACCATTGGTAGTTTTTCCATTGGCTATGATATTGTCAAGCAAGGTTTCCGCTTCAGCCCATTTTTTCTGAAATACATATGTTTTAGCTAAATAAGAAGCGGCTGCCCATTTATTAGCCCGACCAGCAGCACCCTGGGTTTCCGGAAGGTTATCCATTGCATATTTGAAGTCGGCTTCTATTTTGTCCCAGAATGCAGGGGTATTTTTTACTTTTTCGATACCATTGCCATAAGTAATCGTTTCATCAATATAAGGTACACTGTTCCAGATTTTCTTTAATTCAAAATACCAGTGACCACGCAGAAATCTTGCTTCGCCAATGATTCTTTTTTTATCGGCATCCACTATACCTGTGGCTTTATTGGCCAGGTTAATAACCTCATTGGCTCTTGCCACGCCTTCGTATTTTGATTGCCATGCATTATTCATGTCGCCTTGAGTAGGCTCAGTTTCATAACGCTGTACTGTATTTATAGATGAATAGTCACCCGGGTCAGTTCCTTTATTTGTATCCCCTCCCAGTACCGATCCGAATACCCAGTTGTTAGGGCTATTGTATCTGGAACCGCCTATGGTCCCAACACCTCTGCCTGTGAGGTTAGAATAGGCACCAATAAGTGCACCCTCCACACCGGCTTTGGTGGCTAACTGGGCTTCTGCCAACGATCCCGTAGCAGGTACATCCAGGTAATTGTCTTTACATGCCACCGAAAATAAAGTGACGATGATAAAGGCAGAAAAAAGCTTTTTGAATTGATTTGCTTTCATTTTTATCAATTATTTATTAATTTTTTAATTAGTTTAAAATCCAAGACTGAGGCCTAAATTAAATCCTCTGGTCACAGGATAGTTTCCAACATCTATACCAAAATTGGTATCCGCTGCACCACCTACACCGGGATCAAGGCCCTGATATTTAGTAAACGTAAAAAGATTGGTAGCCGACGCAGAAATTCTCACTTTTGATAAACCGGCTTTTTTATAGATCTTTTCCGGTAATGAATATCCTACTGAAATATATTGCATTCGCAAGTAGGATCCATCTTCTACATACCATGAGTTTTCAGCTGCATTGGTACTGATATTGGAAGCAGATTCCCAAATAGGAGCTTTGGCAGCATCGCCCAATTCAGGAGTCCAGGATTGTTTAGCTCTTTCCCCTTTTCCTGATCCTTCAAAAGAACCAAAGAAATCGGTAAACCATTTAGACTGATTAAAGATCTCGTTTCCTACAGAAGCATACAGATAGGTTTCAATATTAAAATTCTTATGGCTTAAATTTAGTACCAATCCCCCGGTATAATCCGGAACCGGATTTCCGATGAACGTACGGTCGGTAGGATCAATTTTGCCATCTTTATTGATGTCTTCATATTTAAATCTACCTACTCCTGCTCCGGACTGAGATGGAGAGCTGGCCACATCAGCCTTATCTTTAAAATAACCCAATACTTTGTAACCATAGAAAGAAGAAATGGGTTGACCTACTTCGTTTCTGATCGGAGAAATACCTCTATAGGCAGTTCCTGTAAATGATTGGATATTAGGAGCAAGGAAAGTGATCTCATTATTTAAAAATGAATTATTCAATGTCAGGTCGTAATTCCATGATCCTATTTTTCCGTGATTGATAATTTGAAAATCAAGACCATTATTCAGCATGCTGGCAATGTTTACCGATGGAGCTGAGGCACCATTACCAACTACTGCAGCCAACGGTACTGTATACAATAAATCATCGGTCACTTTTCGCCAAAGGTCGGCATTGATTTCCCATTTACCATTAAACAAGCTAGCATCAAAACCGAAATTGGTAGTAGTACTGGTTTCCCATTTCGCATCCGGGTTACCGATCCTTGATTTATAATATCCTTCATTCGCACCACTGTTTTGACCTTCTATTGGATAAAATGATCCACCACGGGAGGCTGCATATAATGAGAATTGATTGAAAGGATCCACGTTATTCGAGTTACCCATTTGGCCCCAACCCGCTCTTAACTTTAAGTCAGAAATAAAACTAATGCCTTTCATAAAGTTTTCACCTGAAATCCTCCAGGAAGCTCCAATAGCGGGGAACGTACCATATCGGCTATTTGCTCCAAATCGAGAAGCTCCGTCTCTACGTAAAGTACCAGAGATATAATATTTACTACCGAGGTTGTAATCTAATTTACCAAAATACGATTC
>CAYNIG010000270.1:0-6886 GCA_964396995.1 uncultured Saprospiraceae bacterium
TCACGTTTGTTTTATCCAATAAATCAGAATTATTTTCTTTTAATTTATGCAATTGGATGAGGGCCATAATGCAATAGTTTACTATGCCTACAAATTCATTTTCAATACTATCCTTTACCTTTTGTTCCCTTTTGGTGTCAATCGATCTGATACGGGCAGCTTTAATATAAATCTGATCGGTAATGGATGAGGGGCGAAGCACACGCCAGGCTGTGCCATAGTCATTATTCTTTTTCAGAAATAAGTGTCTGCATTCTTCTAATACGGCAAGGTATTGGGAAGGAGTCTTACTCATGAGGCGAAGATACTGTAATGTAAATAAGTACCTGGCTACCGAATTGTCAATAAAGAATTAATTTTCGGGTAGACACTCCTTTCGCCGAAGACAAGGAAACAAAATAAACACCCGCCGGAGCAGTAGCAAGGTCAATAGCTTTGTAGGTACCACCGCTTTGGAAAAATTCTTTTGCTTGATAAACAATCTTTTTGCCGCTGATGTCTGTAATAGAAAGCGAGCCTGTGAAGCTGGTTTTGGTCTCCAGTGTAATTCTTAAGACCTTATTTCCTCCTAATGGATTTGGTGCTACTAAAAATGATTTTACTTCAGGAATATCGGGGGTAGCTGTGCCACCACCCGCTTTGAAAGAAGATTTTGCAGGATCTGCATAGCAGGTAGAATATTCATTATATGGAATTACTCTCCAGTGATAGGTTCTGAGGTTGGTGAGTTTGCGGATAGTAAGTTTGGATTCTTTTACAATATTGGTTACCACAAATAATTCGAAAGTAGGAACCACATCATATTGCACCAGATAATTAGTGGCACCAGGCATGTCTTCCCAATCCAACACCACTGAGTCAGCAGTCAATGTCCCTACCCCACCCACTGGAAACAATAATTTAGCAGGGCTGGAGATAGCGGTCATGTTAGCGGGCTGAGTACCTCTTATATCCCTTCTGTTATTACTGGCATAGCTATTGCTTATTGCCTCTTTTTGATTATTGGTAAAAATATAATTAGCGCAGCCAAAGAAATAATTCATAAAATTATTGGTCTGTGGCTTTAATAGATTTCCTTTTTGATCTTTTACTTCAAGAGTGAAAGTACATGAGCTTGCTCCAAAATTATAGTCAGCCGGGGTATCACAGAAGCCATCTCCTACATTTTTAGCACCACAGTTTGAGCTGTCAGCTAATTCATTGATTGTAAAACCATCCGGAGCTAATTTAGCCGTTACCGGATTGCCATGAATATTGGGATCCCATGGAGCAGATTCCCAACCGTGAAAAGTATGAGGCAATGTAAGATAATGACCTACTTCATGTGGCGCCACTCTTACATCTGCGATATAACTTTTTTCAATTACGATAAAATCATTAGATGAACCCGGAGGACCCAGATAATAACCAGCCACTCCTTCTTTGTTTATTTTGGAAGTAATGAAAATGTTTATGGCCCTGGTATCTTTATTCAATGACATCTGTAAAGAGCCACCGGGAGATTGAGGAGCATCATTGATGGTAGAATTTTTTAGTGTTACTATGTCTTTAAAATAAAACTGAAAATTTTGATCAGCATACGCTTTATTTAAGGAACAAAGCATTTTGAGTACATTGAGCATAGGAGCTGCCCCATTTCCCTCATTATCTGTAACCAAATGTACTTTAATCGGAATGTAATTTACAGCAGACCGCTGGTGGATCACCCCTTTAAAAATCTCTCTGTTTGTCAGCATTTCCTGCTTCAGTTCTTCCACATGGGCAGTGCCGCAGATAAATGGTCTTTCAACCTGACCCTTAGAATAGAATGAACCCAGCAAAAGCACTGGTAAAAATTTAAGAAGATTCATTAATACAAAAATAAACGAATTTTGTAGTTCCAAGGTTGACTAAAATCACTAATATATTTTGGGGTATCAAGAAGGCAAGGTAAATTTGCATGGTTTTATACAAATATCTTAAAAACAACAGGGAAAATGAGTAAAGTAACGGTTGTAGGTGCAGGAAATGTAGGAGCTACATGTGCTAATGTTTTAGCTCATATGGATGTAACCAATGAAATAGTACTTTTGGATATTGCCGGAGATATGGCCAGAGGTAAAGCTTTGGATACATGGCAGCAAGCTCCTATCGATGAATACAGTACCAGATTAAAAGGCACTGAAAATTACCAGGACACAGCTGGATCAGACATTGTGATCATAACTGCCGGAGTACCCCGAAAGCCGGGTATGAGCAGAGATGATTTGATTTCGACTAATGCCAAAATAGTGAGTGGGGTCACTAAATCCATTCTTCAATACACCCCTGATCCAATTATTATTGTGGTATCCAACCCATTGGATGTGATGACCTATGCCGCACAAAAGACATCAGGCCTTCCTACCACCAAAGTAATGGGTATGGCTGGTATTTTAGATACCGCCCGTTACCGCGCTTTCCTGGCTGAAGCCTTGAATGTATCACCCAAAGATATACAAGCTATGTTGCTAGGAGGACATGGAGATACCATGGTACCGCTCCCAAGATATACTACCGTGAGTGGAATTCCAGTAACAGAATTAATAGACGATGCTGCATTAAATGCCATTGTGGAACGAACCAAAGTGGGTGGCGGTGAACTCGTAAAACTAATGGGCACATCTGCCTGGTACGCTCCGGGAGCTGCTGCTGCTCAGATGGCGGCTGCTATATTAAGAGATGAAAATCGAATATTTCCCTGTTGTATTAAAATGGAAGGGCAGCACGGCCTAAATGGAGTATATGTAGGTGTACCAGTAAAATTAGGTAAAGGTGGAATTAAACAAATAATAGAGTTAAAACTCAATGCGGATGAAACCGCACTCCTGAATGCATCTGCGGCAGCCGTAAAGACGGTGATGGATGCCTACGATGCATTGGGACTTTAACCTTTATTTAAAGGTGTGTTTGACACGTTTTTCGTTGAATCAGGGAATCATTCTTCGAATCACTAAAAAAATAATGAATAGAAAATTAAGGCTATGGTGTGCCGGTTTGCTTGTTGTTACCACCACTGTTAAAAGTTTTGGACAGTTTTCAACGGCCATGAGCAGGCCGGATATTACATTCATTCAAAATCAGGAGGATACCCTGGCCACACTGAGTTATGGAACTTTAAATGCGGACCTGGCTGATGATAGGTTATATGCATGTCATGAAATGATTCCCAGGTTGGTTAAAGCATTAAAAGTTCCCAATTCGTTTCAATACAAATTTCCAAGGATGGAGACGGTATCTATCCAATATCCTGCTGACAGCAGTTTCAGAATATTTACCTGGCAGTTAAAAGTAAACGATGCTGACTATAGATATTATGGTGCCATCCAATGGAATACCACGGATCTAAAACTGGTACCATTAGCTGATCGATCTATGGTTCTCGAAAATCCGACCTATCTGACTACAACCCCTGACAAGTGGTATGGTGCTTTGTATTATAATATCAAACCATTTATTTCAGGTAAAGGTGAAAAAATGTATTTACTTTTTGGTTACGATGCATTCGATGTAAATGACCATAGAAAGATAATCGATGTAATGACCATCACCAATGGTCAGGTAAGGTTTGGCGCACCGGTTTTTGTGACCGATAAATCCACATCTAAAGCCCGTATAATCTATGAGTATAGTGCCGATGCCAATGTCAAAGTAAATTTTGATGAGAATCATGATATGATCGTATGCGACCATTTACAACAAATACAGGGCATCCTTCCCGGTCAAGGTAAAACAATGGTCCCGGATGGGTCATACGAAGGTTATAAACTTGAAAAAGGATATTGGAAGTATATATCCGATGTTTTTGATTCGGGCAATAGTAAAAATCAGAGAGCCTTTGTAACGAAAAAAGTCGAGGTAGATCAGGCGAAAGAAGACAGCTTGGAATCCCATGAAAAAAAATCCAAGAAAAAGAAAAATTAAACTACCCAATTCGCATTTGATAAGCCTTAGGTTTCGTAAAAGCCCTGATCCCCTGGTGTGAAAGTGTGGCACCAAATCCCGAGTGTTTACGCCCTGACCATGGTACTGCTGCACTTACCCGATCACAACAATTCCAATATACCGTACCTGTATCTAAGCGGGCAAAAATTTTATCCGCTCTGTCTTTTGACCCTGAATAAACTGCAGCGGTCAGTCCAAAATCAGTGTCATTCATCAGATCAATAGCTTCTGCGTCGTCTTTTACTTTCATAATTCCAACAATAGGCCCAAAGCTTTCATCCCGCATTACACTCATCGTATTATTCACATCAATAAGTACGGTAGGCGGGTAATAATATCCCCTGCGATCAATTTTTTGACCTCCGGTGGCTAGAGTAGCTCCGAAAGCTAATGCCTGATCTACCTGGGATTGCAAAAAATCCAACTGTTGTCTGCGGCTCAACACACTGATATAGGTATCCTTGTCACCGGGCTCTCCTATCTTCCATGACTTGACTTCATCTATAAAATGACCCACAAAACGATCATATATTTTTTCATGTACATAAATCCTTTCCACTGCACAGCAACTTTGCCCATTATTATAAAATGCACCATCGGCTATGCCGATAGCAGCCGCTTTGATGTCAGTTATATCATCCGCAACATATACCGGATCTTTACCTCCCAATTCTAGCTGACACGGAACCATTTTCCGGGCCACTTTTTGATATATGTATTCACCGGTTTTATACGAACCTGTAAAATAAAATCCATCGAATGGCATATCCAGTAACAGATTACCTGTAGCACCAGTACCAATGGCTAGCTGGAAAGCAGAGTCGGGAACTCCTGCTTGTTTAAGTTTTTTTTCTATTTGCAAGCCTGTGAGTGTTGCGTATTCTGAAGGTTTGTACATTACTGCATTGCCGGCTAATAAAGCAGGAATCCATACATTTACGCCCACATTATAAGGGTAATTCCATGCCGAAATATTGCATACGATACCCAGTGGTTCATATTCTATTTTTTCAAACATGGAAGCGGTGTCCGTCATCAATTCCGGTGAAAGGTAGGCCGCTGCATTTGAGGCAAGCCAATCGATCCTGCCACAGGCTCCATTGATTTCATTCCGGCTTTGTTGCAATGGTTTACCCATTTCTGAGGTAAGAATGGAAGAAAGAGATTCAATATCTGATTTTAATAGGGCAGCGAAATTTTGAATAATTGAAATACGATCAGACAAGGATGTTTTTTCCCATTCTTTTTGCCCGAGTTTTAATAGGTTGAATTTATCATTTAAGGACTCCGCATTGTCCTCATTTAATTCAGTTATGATTTCTTCAGTGGCAGGATTAACAATAGTCATATTGATATTTTGGTCAAAGATACTTACAACTTATTCTTAGTCTGATGAACAGATAACAAAAAAGCACTCCTGATATCTTGCGAAAAATGCTGATGATCCTGCACCAGGTACAGACGCTCTGGATGCCATTGCACACCTATTAAGAAAGGATTGGCAGCCGGATCTTTATATTCAATTGCTTCAATCACATCATCTTCAGAACGTGCACTGATGGTGAGAGCATTTGCAATTTTCCCCAATGCCTGGTGATGAGCTGAATTGACAATACCCTGATCAGCATGTACCACACCGCTTAGGAAACAATCCGGTTGAATATGGATGTGATGGGTATGGTCTCCTGAAGATCGCTTTCGATGATCACCTACTCCGTGTTCTTCCAGATCCTGAATCAAGGTACCACCTAAAGCGATGTTGACAATTTGCATTCCCCGACAAATGGCGAGGACCGGAATCTTCATCTCTCTTGCCCGCTTAAAAATATTAATTTCAAATTCGTCTCTTTTCTCATTGAATTCAGCGGCACCCGGATAGTCAATTCTTTCCACTCCATAAAATCGAGGATGTACATCCAGCCCTCCACTCAAAACCAATCCATCACATCCTTCCAAATCATGAAAATTCTGAGTTTTATAACTGAGTATTACAATTTCAATATCATTTGCTTCTCCTATGATCCAGGGAGCATAATATTTAAAATTGGTATCCGATTCGCTGATTGCTATTCTGATCATGATCAAAAATACTACAATGCTTCCAGGTACAAAGCCTTAAAATCAGCTTCGGTCACGGGTTTAGGATTATTAGGATGAGCAAAATCTTCAAATGCAAGTCGGGACAAGGTATCAATATGCTCTTCACGCACATTTATTTCCCGCAAATGATGAGGTATATTAATTTTATCATTAAGATCAAAGAGGTATTGTACTACTCCATCACCGTGCCTTGATGGCAGATCCAGTGACTGAGCTATCCGATAAAATTTTTCTTCACATCCGGCAATGTTGAATCTCATGCCATAAGGGATATTTACTGCATTGGCCAGACCATGGTGGGTATCTAGCAGAGCTGAAAGTGGATGGGCAAGAGAATGCACCACCCCCAGGCCTTTTTGAAAAGCAATAGCCCCCATCATGCTACCTAATAACATTTCAGCTCTTGACTCCAAATCGGGCGAGTGAACTGCTTTTACAATTGATTTATTGATCAGCCTGATGCCCTCCAGCGCAATACCGTCGCAAATGGGATGGTAATTTTTGGCTAAAAAGGCTTCCATATTATGAGTCATGGCATCCATACCTGTTGCGGCTGTCACAGCAGGTGGCAGATCATAAGTAAGCAATGGATCAGCAAATACTACCTTTGCCAAAAGCTTGGGTGAGAACAGTATTTTTTTCTGATGAGTTATATCATCGGCAATTATTGCTGACCGACCTATTTCACTTCCTGTACCGGCAGTCGTGGGTATAGTAATAAAATGGGGAACTTCGTTGGTCACAAATACATCCCCACCGATTAAATCATCGTATTTAAACAAATCTTCACGATGGTTAATTTGTAATACAATGGCCCTGGCTA
>CAYNIG010000271.1:0-6854 GCA_964396995.1 uncultured Saprospiraceae bacterium
TACTGGTACCCCATGCCACCAAAAGTATTGAAGCTAAACATATCGAACAAGCCACTATGGTTCCAGATCTCAATACCGTAGCACCCGATGAAAGAGTACTGAGAAGAACCGCGGAAGGTAAATCATTGAAAAAAGGTCCAGCTAAAAAAGCCAAAGGTAAAGCATCCCGGGATTTTGAAGACGAAGATGGTGATGATGGCTTGGAAGCACCGGTAGAAGAAATAGATCTTAGCGTAGAAGCGGATGATTAAGTAATGCAACTATTTTATTGTTCTCTAGAATAGAATGGAGGGGCTCAGATCTTAATTGATCTGAAGCCCTTTTTTTATTGCCGCTTCTTATTCAGTATCAAATTAATATCTACCGGATATTTCCCAAATTTCGATCCATAAATTGCTATTCCTCCTCCATCTGCACTTTCTATTTTTAAAGCCAGGTATCCATTTTTCCTTGCTGTCATTAAATCCCGCCTGGAAACCGGAATTTGGACCAGGTAACCATAGGATCCCGCTTCTCTTAGCTTGCGATCTTTCAATTGAGCATGCCATGATAATATACCCTGATGATCAGCAGGATCATCTTCTAGTGTTGTATTTTTAACCAGGGTGTTGTTAATGAATAGTTTCACCTGCGAAGGATATTTCATTTCATCGGTCATCGGGTAAGCATTGGGGTTTTTTGAAGGCGACACTCTGGAGCCCAGCATATAATTCTGATTTTGATTAAATGTTTCGTCTCTGTCTTTATCCAGCAATTCTTTTGCAGATAATTCCATCACCACATACGCGTGTTTTATTTCATTTGGTTTCCATTCTTTTTTTATGGGTATTTTATATTCAAAAAACCCTTTACCTGCTCCGTTTACTTTGAGTCCATTTAATACAGACCACGATTTAATGCTCCATTTTTGATTAATATACTCGTCCGGTTTGCAGGATTCAATGATTATTCCTTCAGGCTCACTGCCGTTCTCTACCAGAAAGTGAACAAAATTTCTGTGCAACGTATCTCCTTTTTGAGATAATAAATAGAATCGGATCAAGGCTAATCCATTTTGCATAGGCATACTGTATTTTGCCACCGGGAGTTCTTTTTGTTCCCAGGCTTTCACATACACGGTGGATTCCATATTGGAAATTTTCTGTTGTACGCCTTTTTGGTCAGTAAACCAGCACTCCGATTGTATTTTTAGCTCCGCATCCTGCGCCTCATTAGCTGAAATAAACAAGGGTACACTTACCTGATCACCGGCGTTTACTGTACTGGTAATTTCATTTCCTGTAGATAGGTAATATCGCGAATGAAAATCAGATAAAGTCATACCCGGCACTATCTGTTCTAATCCAGTGTATTTAGCCGATCGGTCAAAGCGCCAATATCCATTCCACTCATTGATCACATCATGGTGTTCCGTATAAAGCCACCCTGCAACCTTAGGGTATTTTCTGAATGTATTGATCATACGGTGATAATCGTAACTCCAGTCTACATCCCCGGTACTGCCTTCATATCCCCATACATTCCCGCATTCAGAATTAATATTGGGCTGATTCCCTTGTTTGTATCCTGCTTCAAAATGATAACCGCTACCTTCAAAATTATTTTCCGTTAGTTTTTTTAGATGATTTTCCCATTCCCAACCAGGCAAATATTCATGCCAGCTATAGATATCGGTCTGAGTATGACCCCTGCCACAACAAATCGAATTATCTTCAACCAACCTCGTGGGGTCCAGAGATTTTGCCAGATAATACATTGAAGCTACCCAGGATTGGGTCTCCGGCAGATACAGACTTTCAACTTTGTTGTTCACTTTCACTTTTGTCGTCAATCCCCAGGTTTCATTGAAAACTATCCATGAAAAAATGGAAGGATGATTATAATCCCGCTCTATAAATTTCCTTAGTGTGGATTCAGATTCATGTTGCATTTGTGGTTCTGGCTCTCCCCAGCTATTGGGTAAATCGGCCATGACCAGTAGTCCCAGTTTATCTGCCCAATACAGTTTTCTCGGCAGTTCAGGTTTGATATGAATTCGAATCCCATTCAATCCAATAGATTTTGACCTGATGATTTCCTGTTTCATAAAATCATCGCTGGGAAAGGTATAGAATCCTTCAGGATGATATGCCTGATCGAGGGCAAGTTGTAAATAAACCGGTTTGTCATTCAATCCGATATACGGTATCTCTGTACCCGGCAATTTTATTACTGAAATCTTTCTCATACCAAAATAGGTATGGACCACATCATCAGCATATTCCAATTTTACCTGGTACAGGTATGGATCCTCTAATGACCAAAGTCGCGGAGCCGGAATAGGGATATCCAGGCCATACTCCACTTTACCGTATGGGAAAGTATCTCTGTGCCTGATTGTGCCCGACGGTGTATTTATTTCTATTTGAAATGCTATATTCTTCGAATTGGCATGAGGTGCTACAAGTCTCAGATTCACTTTGTGATTATCAATGTCCGGAGTACATTTTACAGCCTTTAAAAACGCATCTCCTTTTGCCTCGAGGTATACGGTCTGCCAGATACCCCTGGCATTGCCGTATCCTTGTTTGCCATATAAAGTAAATGCTCTTCTTTTATCGTCCGCTCTAATGGTGAGCATTTGCGGAGTATTGTATTTTACATAGCTGGTAATTTCAAATTCAAAAGGCATATATCCTCCCTGATGTTTACCGAGATATTGGCCATCCAGCCATACTTCAGTCTCCCAATCACTGGCACCTATAATAATGTAAATCCTTTTGTTTCTCCAGTTTTCAGATACCTGGATATTGCGTTGATACCATCCTATGTCGGCCAAATCCTTTACTCCCGACAAAGCAGAGCCCCATGGGAAAGGTACCGTGATCTGAAACTGGTTCAGTACTTTGAAAAACCATTGATCTCTTTTCCCTATATCACTACTATCAAACTGAAAGTTCCATTGCCCGTTCAGATTTTGCCAATGAGGCCGTTCAAAATCAGGACGAGGATGTTCTGCTAACGGTATCGATTGGGCAGACAATACCAAAGTACAAGAAAAAACAATAAAGAATAAAACACTTGATTTCATATCGGTGAAAATTACTGTAGTCTAAAGGTAAAAATATTGTATACAATACGATCATCAATTAGTTTTGCATCGGTAGCAAAAAAACTTTAACTTTGCTGTCTTAATTAAAAAAACCTAAGAACGTTTTTGGTCTGATCCGGAAACGTTCTTAGTATTTTAAAATGGAGGCTTATTTCTTTGTTCATTTAATCTTTAATACAACGATGCATTCACATCGTGTACCGGATTCATTATAGGCTTTCGTTTAATTTCCGTATTCTTTAAATCAAAAACATTTATTATGGAACTGACATTGATGACTCAAGAGGGTTATAAAAAAGCAAAGGCCGAATTAGATGAACTCAAAGGGAATGGCAGAAGAGATATAGCAAAAGCTATTGCCGAGGCACGTGAAAAAGGAGATCTTTCTGAAAATGCAGAGTATCACGCTGCCAAAGATGCCCAGGGTATGCTTGAATTTAAGATCAATGAACTGGAAAAAAAATTGGCCAATGTAAAGCTGGTAGATGAAACCCAGATAGATACTTCCAAAGTGGGAATATTATCCAATGTGACCATAAAAAATAAAAAGACTGGGAAAGAATTGTCTTATCGGTTGGTATCGGAGGCAGAGGCCGACATCAAAACAAATAGAATTAGTATCAGTTCTCCTATTGGCCAGGGATTGAATGGGAAAGTAATAGGAGAGATTGCCAAAATCAATACACCGAATGGAACTATTGAGTTTGAAATTATAAACATTTCAATCTAGCTATCTGCTATGTCAAGTATCTTTTCAAAAATAGTAGCCGGAGAGATTCCGTGTTATAAAATTGCTGAAGACGATCAGTTTCTGGCTTTTCTCGACATCAATCCATTAGCAAAAGGTCATACCCTGGTAATTCCCAAAAAGGAAACTGATTATATATTTGATATAGAAGACGACGAACTGGGAAAGATGATCGTATTTTCGAAAAAAGTAGCCATTGCTATTAAAAAAATCATTCCTTGTAGCAGAATCGGACTTACCGTAATAGGACTGGAAGTACCTCATGCTCATATACATTTAATTCCGATCAATGAAATGAATGATATGAATTTTGCATCTGCTAAACTAAAATTGAATAAAAGTGATTTCCTCAGCATAGCGGAATCTATCAGAGAAATGGTCCAAGCTACTGAGTAAAATTAAAAAAGGGCTTTTTCAAATGAAAAAAGCCCTTTAATGTATTTATGCTTTACTTTCTTTAAAATCCACTTCGTTCAGTACGCTTTTTAGCAGAATAGTTCAGTTTTAACTGTCCTGCTTTGCGTAATGCTGTTTTTACATCCGTTACAAATCCCATGGTTACATCACCATCTATTTTCATGGAAGTGGTGATACCTTGTCTTTGTCCTTCAGGTACTTTTACTTTATGACGCTCCAGGAATATTGGAATTTCTGCCAGGTCTGCGATTTTATCATTTAATTGCAATCTGGGTTTTGTGCCATACACATTTTGATATTGAGTAAGTGGTCGTCCAATATACATTGTATTTACCAGAGATTTTTTCTCCAGTTTGGTAAGTTCCGTTGCGGTTGGAGTTATAGACTTTACCTTGATATTCGTTTCACGTAGTTTCACCACCACCATGAAGAAGAATAAAAGGATAAATATAATATCAGGAAGGGATGCCGTCGAAATAGCCGGAGAGGTATTAGATCTTTTTTTCGCAAATTTTGCCATTTTTTACACTTTTTAAATTTGAAAAAAATTATTTCTCGTCACCAAATGCGGTTGGTTCGGCTTCAGATATTACAAAAGGAATATCCTTTTTTATCTCATTTTGCTGCTCTTTGGTGCATTCCTCTATCGTTTCCTTTCTGAATCGTTTAGATGCTTGCTCGTTCCACAATTCAGAATAAGCTGCTTTCAACTCATTGTATACGGTAAGGTACTGTTTGAAATGTGTAGCCCGATCATTCTTTAGCGATATTATGGCTTCCTTTGAAGATTCCGCTAGATCAGGTCTTTGAGCAGGGTTCATAATGAACTCTTTGGTTTTCTGCTTCAATTCCTGCACTTTTACAGGTTCACCCCTTACCAATAGTTGATCTTGTCCATTTACCAGTACGGTGAATACGTTTCTGGTATTCAAAGTCAGGTCTTCCGGAGGCTCTTCAGACCATTGAGGCAAGCGCACCAACACTCCTTTATCTTCTACTATATTGGTAGTAACAAGGAAGAAAATTAAAAGCAAGAAAGCAATATCGGCCATAGAGCTCGCATTGATTTCCGGCGATGGTCTTGATTTTCCCATGATTATTAAATTAATTTATTTGAATAAATTTCTAACCTCAGAGAAAATAAAAATGGCTAGCGATCCAACCAACATGAGCAACATCAGCCAAATTCCTCCTCCTATTATTTTGCTTTGGCCTTCTGAAACGCCGTTGGTCTTCAAATCTGCGAGTACTGCATCATTATCCGGGGAATTTAGAACAAAATAGCCCAATGCAAACAATCCGACAATAACGGCCAACCAAACAAAACCCATTTTAGCACCGGATGGATTCATTACCATTTGAGCCAAAGCCCAGACCACAGTAATAATGACTGAAATGGCTAAAATGAACAGCATGAGTTGAATACCCAAATTGAAAATATTACTGGTTTTTTTCTCTGCATCAGGTAATGCATTAAATCCATCAAGTCCTCCGATCACTGGTATAAAAAATATCACCGCCCCTAATAATCCAACTACAAAGGCCAACAAAGTGCCTTTAGTAGATAATAATTTATATAAATTAACCATGTTCTAAAATATTTAAAAAGTTATACAAAAGCATTGTTTCAAAAAAACAAATACTCAATCTTATTTAAATATTTTGTTTTTGGCCAAAATATCTACCAGTCCGACGCTACTCTCCTCCATTTTATGAGTGATGGTATCAATTTTACTAACAATATAATTATAAAAAATTTGAAGTACAATGGCTGATATAAGACCAAATATCGTAGTCAACAGAGCCACCTTGATACCTCCCGCAACGATTGTTGGCGAAATGTCACCTGCTGCTTCAATTTTGTCGAATGCAGCAACCATTCCCACAACCGTTCCAAGGAACCCGAGCATGGGAGCCAAAGCAATGAAAAGAGATATCCAAACCAAGCCTCTTTCAAGCAGGCTCATCTGCATACCACCATAGGCTGAAATCGCTTTTTCTACAGCATCAGGACCTTTGACTGCATGCCTCAAACCTTCTAATAATGTAGAGGCTGCCGGACCAGGAGTTGCTTTGCAAACTTCGATAGCACCATCTATATCATTTGATTGAAGGCGGTCATCAATTTTAGTTAATAATTTATCCGTATTTACGGTAGCAACGTTAAGTGTGATCACTCTTTCAATACAGAAAGCAAGACCAAGTACCAATACAAATAATATTGGAGCCATCCATTCCCAACCTCCTTCGATGAATTTTTCTTTCAACATCTGGAAACCGGTAGAAGCAGGAGCCGCTGGAGCTGCTGCAGCATCCTGGGCAAGTAATCCAACATTAGCCACACAGAGGGCAATCACAATCAGTGAAAAAAGTAAAGCAATCTTTCGCATAAGTTTAATGTTTTATTTTTTTGAAGGCTTAAAAATAGAAAATATTATCAAAGTGCAAATAATTCTTAATGATTTCTTTTCAATTTTATCCAAACTGTTAGTTAAGTTAAAATTTTAACCGCAAGAAATTGAATATCAGTTAAATGAAAAATGAAAGCGGAAGGTTAGGGATTCGAACCCTAGGTACACTTTTGATGTACACACACTT
>CAYNIG010000272.1:0-6836 GCA_964396995.1 uncultured Saprospiraceae bacterium
TACAGGAAACATCAGGATTTTAAAGTCAAATGATTAATTTAATTTTATTTGGTCCCCCGGGTTCCGGCAAAGGTACCCAAGCCCAAAAATTAGTTGAAAAGTATGGTATCGCTCACTTATCTACTGGTGACATGTTTAGGTATGAGCTTGGAAACAATACAGAACTCGGGCAACTAGCAAAATCGTACATGGATAAAGGTCAGCTTGTACCTGATTCGGTAACGATTGCCATGCTCAAGCAACGAATGGAATCCGATACAGTAAAAAACGGATTTATTTTGGATGGTTTTCCGCGCACCATTGCCCAGGCCGAGGCATTGGATGCCCTGTTAACTGAAAAGAATTTAACAATTACCGCTATGCTTTCACTTGTAGTGGATGAGGATGAGCTGATTAATAGATTATTAAACAGGGGAAAATCTTCGGGTAGAGCCGATGATGTAAATGAGTCCATCATCCGAAAGCGCCTTCAGGTGTACAAAGAGGAAACCACTCCCGTGTATGCTTATTATGATTCGCAAAAAGTAGCAATGCAGGTAAATGGTATGGGTACTGTAGATGAAATATTTGACGAATTATGTTTGCTCATAGATGACAGGTACACCACATCATTTGTTTATTGATGACCGGATGACCTTGCCCGGGCCTGGAGTATTCATAGCCGACAGAAAATAAATGGGAGAAGAGAATTTTATAGATTTCGTCAAGATTCAGTGCCGATCTGGTAAGGGCGGTGCTGGTGCTGTACATCTGCGCAGGGCAAAATACGTGCCCCGGGGCGGTCCTGATGGGGGAGATGGTGGATCAGGAGGTAGTATTTATGCAGTAGGTAATAGTCAGCTTTGGACTTTGCTGCATTTAAGATATAAAAAGCATGTGTTTGCCGGAGACGGTGAGTCTGGAGCTAAGGCAAATATGTCAGGCGGCGCAGGGGCTGATCAATATATTGAAGTGCCTCTTGGAACCATCATTCGTGATGTCGAAACTGAAAAACAATTAGCAGAGATTACAAAAAACGGTCAGACTGTTTGCCTGTTGCAGGGTGGACGGGGTGGTAAGGGAAATGCTTTTTTTAAATCCAGCACTCATCAAACTCCTCGATTTGCTCAATCAGGCGAACCCGGTATTGAATCATGGCTCTCTTTTGAATTAAAAATATTGGCAGATGTCGGATTGGTTGGATTCCCTAATGCAGGCAAGTCTACTTTCCTGGCATCGGTGACCGCAGCTAAACCCAAAATCGCAAGTTATCCCTTCACTACTTTGTCTCCCAATCTTGGAATAGTTAAATATCGGGGCGATCGGTCATTTGTGATTGCCGATATACCCGGAATTATAGAAGATGCCCACCTGGGTAAAGGACTTGGCTTGCGATTTCTGAGACATATAGAGCGAAATGCGGTATTGCTTTTTATGGTTCCAGCAGATACAGAAAGTATAAGTAAGGAATATAAAATACTGCAAAAAGAATTAAAACTATTCAATCCTCAATTATTGGATAAACCTCGCTTACTGGCAGTGACTAAAATGGATTTGGTAGAATCTTCTAAAATAAGCTCTGTCAAAAAGAAATTACCCAAAGGAGTTCCGGCTGTACTCATTTCTGCCGTAAATCAACAGGGCTTAGATGAATTAAAAGATAAACTCTGGGAACTGATCAATCAGGATTCTACAGAGGATCGATAATTAAGGGAATGGAGAATTCCCCAGGTGATAAAAAATTGGGCCGCCAGATAGGTGACCATAATTAAAAAATCTCCCTGCACTACCGGCATCTTAAATTTACCGATGGCCAGAATACTGTCTGAAATCACAAATAAAAGGGCTCCTAAAACCACAAACCATCCAAAAGTTTTATGCACAGAGGATATTCGCCAGGATGACCATGCCATAGCACACAATATGAATCCATACAATATCACAGGTATGGCCAGATTAAGTGGCATGCCGGGTACCAGGAGATACAGGAAAAGCAATAAGTAAAGGAGATAAAATATAATTAACGATATGGATCTGGGTTGCTTTCCCAATTTTCTATACAATATGATATAGAAAATATGGGCTACCAGAAATGCCCCCAATCCAAAATAAAAAAGTAGTGGGGCCTCCCATTTTTTTTCCAATAGCAATAGAATATCACCGGCACAGCTAAATCCCAAGGCAATAATAAGTATTTTAAGTAATCCTTTGTCACCACTAAATGACTTAGAATAAATAAATACAGAATAGATCAGGCTTAATAATAAAAATGGCTTTGTATTCGTGCCGAGCCATTCAATATCGAATAGCATTGCAGCCAGGTGCAGTGCACTCAGAATAAAAAAGTGAATGAATAGGCCAGGTTTGATTTTACTCATTTTTTACCCGTTCCATAGTTTCTTTGACTTTATCTGAAAACTCCCTGAACAGTGGTTTGATGTAAGTAAAGGCAGCTTTTGATTTCTCAGGCAATGTGTTCAATGCAGTATAGGTATAACTGGATTTCTTGGTTGATTCGGATATAAATTTTACCTGATCTGCAAACCAGATACCATAACTAAACAACAATAGAAAAATGAGGCTCAATGCGACTCCTCCTAATACCTGATTGAAAAAATTAATTTTAATTGCTTTTAAAAGGTCTTCAAACCGATTACCCAAAAAACGTATGAGGAACAAGGTAAGCACAAAAGTAAGCGCGAAACCAAGTAAAAATATCAATGGACTATTGCTTCCGGATACTTTTTCCAACCCCTTAACCAAATACGGGGACAGTTTTAACGCTGCCAGCAAACCAATAAAAATGGAGACAATTCCAAAAATCGTTTTTACTATGCCTTTGGTATAACCCAAATAAAAACCGTATACCGCTATGAGCACCGCAATGATATCAATCGCCATTTGCCTTAGATTTTAAATGTCAATATTACCTATTCGACTTGTAAGAATGAAACGAAATCGACTAAATCATTAAATTAGATGATAAAAAAGAAAAAATATGTTTTAACTTTATCTGGCGTGAAAATATTTTTCTACATTTTTTGTTTTATTAGCAGTATCCAGTGTTTCGGTGGGGATCTACCGGAAGCGGGGAGCAATCGGTATGAAAAAGATTCTTTACCGCCCGTTTTTATGATTGGTCAGTTCACAGATCCGTTTGAAGCACTGAATAATTCCAGTCAGACCTTGCTCGAAGTCTGCCAAAACGATGTATACCTGGCATACGATAAATGGTTGCACATGCTATCCGAATTGGAATCGGTATCCGAGTCTTTAGGTCTTTCGCTCAAAGGAACCAAATATTGGTTTTCCATTTTCTGGAACCAGGACGGCACCATTAAACATTTCGCTTACTTTCCCAAGAGTGGTTCCAAAGAAATAGATTCCAAATTATTTAAGGAGGTACTGACTGTCTTTATAAGCCAATATAAATTGCCTGTAGCGAGCAATAAAAATTCATTTTACAATTACGGCAGTGGAGCTTTTCCATTGCCTGATCGGAAACCAACAGCCAGGAGATAGTCGTTGCATTTATAGTATTTTTACTTGTATTTTTTTAAAGTCAATGCTCATTTCATTTCCCGGATGTAATTGCAAACCTATCGGTCCTTCAGTTGGAATTCCTTCTGAGGTGTAGCTCATTACGGGTTTATTATTCAAGATTACGGAGTACGTTTTGTCCATTACTTTTATTTCCATTGAATTCCAATCATTAGGCTTTAAAATTTTTGAGACATTTTGGGCTTCTACAGGGTATCTGAGTTTTGGAATATAAGGCGAAGCAGTCATGTCTTTTTTTAATGAACCGCTGATGCCTATCTGGATTTGATCATTTTCTCCTCTTAGGAATACACCGGAGTCGACCGTACCGTGCCCCATCTTAAAGCGGAGCCTGATTTTAAAATTTCTAAATTTTTTATCAGTCCAAATTATAGAGCCTTTTTTATCGGGGCCACTTTGGATGTGCAGCAGGCCCCTGTTTACACTATACCATATATTGTTTTCAGGTATTATCCATCCATCCAGTGAGTTTTTATCTAATAAAGAAATCCAGGCCTGTGCATGGCCTGAAAGCGAAACCATTAGCAAAATGGGCAATAGTAGATTTTTCATTTCTAAATGTAATTATTATTTATAGGGTCGCAAAACTTAATACTAACTTATTAATGCAAATGGTAGCGGATGTAGAGTATCCAGGCTCAGTTGAATTTCCAGGTTTCTTATCCCCTATCTTTCTATTTGAATAGATTCACCTACTGAGATAATGCCATGAGTATGAACGAGAGTATTGTTACCAAACAATATCCTTTTGTCAAATAGTCTGTATCCGGTCAATGTCCTGGTAGGTTCATCCCCTGCGATGGAGGTCTCTTGATTTATATTGGGAACATTACACCTTCGGCTTGGTTTTACGCATTCCAACAGCACGCTGTTGATCCTGATTTTTTGGAATGTATCTTCAATATGTGGGAATCCTCCTGTAAAAACAATATTGGGTCTGAATCGATTAATTGATATTGGCATGGACAGAAGGGAATTCAAATTATTCATGCTTTCCTGACCTAATATGAGTATGGGATATCCATCGCTGAATGCAGTGATTTGGCCTTCTGGCGCATATTGCAGGTCTACTTGTCTGATCGAGCTTTCGGGCATGTAAACCAGTCGGCTTTGCACGCCTATTATTTTGGAAAACCAATTATTGATTTCGTCCGTATAAACAATAGCAGGACATGTATCGCCCCATATTTGCACAAGCTCAGCGGTATTTGAATTGATTTCTACATCAGACAAAAATGGAATTATTTTTTGCTCCTCATTAAAAGTGACAGTAAGAGAATGATCGTTGATTTGGACTAAGAACCTGGATAGAATAGCCACTTCCCGCTGGCTTATAAATCTATTGTGTTGATCTATGAGCATCCATCTGCGGTCATGTAAAAGTCCTCTGGCCTCAATTTTTGTCGAAGTCAGGGATATTCCACGAAAAGATTTTATGGGATAAGTGTAAAGTGCAGAAATTATTAAATCATCCATTTTCTGAATAGTAAAGAATTTCCTGAAATCGGTAAATAAAGATAGGTATACCTGTTATACCAGGCTGCAAAAGCTTAGTTAAAAAAAGAGTTTGCCACTTTAGGATAGGATGTGACCTTTGCCTAGAATTGAATATTAAGGATGAAACTGATTGCCTATATAATAGAATAGTGCGCCCATCAAAGCAGAAATCGGAATGGTAAGGATCCAAGCCCATAAAAGGTTTATAGTTACTCCCCATCGAACAGCACTTACCCTCTTAATCATTCCAACGCCTATAATACTTCCAGTGATGGTATGGGTAGTGCTTACCGGTATACCTGCCTTACCAGTCAACCAGAGTGTAATAGCACCACCTGTCTCCGCAGCAAATCCTTCGAAAGGGGTAAGTTTGGTGACTTTGTGCCCCATGGTTTTTACTATTCTCCAACCCCCCATCATGGTTCCTAAACCTATTGCTACGTAGCACGAAAATGGAACCCAGGAAGGAATATGATGCAGATCAGAAATAATGCCTTGAGATAATAAAGCAGCGGCAATGATGCCGACTACTTTTTGTGCATCATTCCCACCATGCATAAGGCTGAAAAAAGCAGCTGATCCAATTTGAAGTTTTCTAAAGACCCCATCTACGGCCTTTGGGCCAAATGGCCTGCTCAGGTACATCATGATCAAGGAGAAAAAATAAGAGATTAACATACCGATGATTGGTGCTAATACAATGAAGATGAGAATTTGCTTTATTTTATCGGAGGCGACCGCATCAAAGGTGCCGGCACGTGCAATACCAGCTCCTGCCAATCCACCGATCAAGGTATGTGATGAGCTGCTTGGAATCCCTCTCCACCAGGTAAATAAATTCCATATTATAGCAGCAATCAATCCAGCAAGAACCACGGTAAGGGTAATATGTTCTTTGTGAACTGTTTTTGCTACGGTATCGGCTACATTTAATTCGAATATCCAATACGCTACAAAGTTCAATAGTCCGGCCATAAGAACCGCTTGAAGTGGCGTAAGTACACGAGTAGAAACAACAGTTGCTATGGAATTGGCTGCGTCATGAAAACCATTTACAAAATCAAAGATCAGCGCGAGTACTATAATTGAAATAAGCATAATAGACATGTACGTATCTATTAAGAGTTTTTGATTAAAATGCTTTCGATCACATTGGCTGCATCAAGGCAGAAGTCTACTGCTTTTTCAAGATTTTGAAGTATTTCTTTTTTCTTGATGAGTAGAATGGCATCTTTTTCGTTTCTGAAAAGGTCAGCCATAGCTTCATTATGTAAATTATCTGCATGTTTTTCTATTTCATCTATTCGGCCTATTGCTTCTCTTACCCTTCCCGGATCTTTCATTTCTTCCAGGGCTAAAAGTGCCGCGTCTATTTCAAGAATTGCGGCTTTGATCAGATTTACCAGTTGAACCATTACCGGATTTACTTCATTCATCTGATATAGTTTTACCCGCTTCGCAATCCCATCCATGGTATCCAGAATAGTATCTATACGAGAAGCAAGTTCATGTATATCTTCCCTGTCGAAAGGGGTGATAAAATTGGCGCTTAGTTCACTAAAAATTATATGTATGATTTCATCACCTTTGGTTTCAAATTCATGCATCTGTGCTGCGTATTCCAGCCTATCTTCAAATGATTCTTTTGAGAATATTTTGCTTAATAAATTGGACGCTTCGATCAGGTTGGCACTGGCTTTTATAAATTGTACAAAAAATTTGGAGTTTTTTGGTACAAAAAAGGTAAGTATTTTGTTTAGCAACATAAGGAAAGTTTGTTTAGAAATTTCATCTCAAAT
>CAYNIG010000273.1:0-6821 GCA_964396995.1 uncultured Saprospiraceae bacterium
TATTGACAAAATTAACAGTGTAAAGTATATTTGCACCATAATTACTATTAATGGGAATAACTGACAGGAAAGAACGAGAAAAACAAGAACTTAAAGACTTGATTCTAAAGGAAGCCAAAGCAGTATTTCTTGAGGAAGGCTATGAAAAAACCTCAATCCGTAAAATTGCTGATCGCATAGAATATTCACCCACAACGATTTATCTATATTTTAAAGATAAAAGTGATCTTTTACTGGAGCTGCACAGGCAATCTTTTCATCAGTTCTTTTTGGTCTTATCTTCGGTGACCAATATCGAAGACCCATTTGAACGATTAATAGAGACTGGTAAAAGATATATTGAATATGGCATTAAAAATCCAGAGGAATACGAACTTAAATTTCAACTTAAAGCTCCGCTGGAAGCCCTGGAGTGTAAAAATGAAATTTGGTCTGATGGTCAAAAAGCAATTTGTTTTGTACAGGAAATAGTAGACCGGTGTATTGATGCTGGATATTTTTCGAAATCTATGGATTCTGAATCCATGTCCATAATGCTTTGGGCGGAAGTTCACGGCCTTGTTACACTATATAACTCAAACAGGCTCGACATGTTTAAACACAAAAAAGAGGTGAGCACTGTGATCGGGGAGGCTTTCAACCTTTTTATAAAATTTCTTCAAACGGTTGCTCAACACAAAACCCGTATTCTTTAAATCCCATCCTAAATACTTAAAATTTATTTTTAAATGAGTATAGATAAACGAATAATCATCTCAGGCTTGCTGTTGTTCACCTTACACTTTGCGATCAAAGCTCAGGATCCATTACATTTTTATATACGGGAAGCATTAGAAAACAATGGTCTGATCAGGGAACAAAAGGCATGGATTGAAGAAAAGAAATCAGGACTGGCGCTGGCCAACAAAAACTGGAGCCCTGAAATCGATTTTGGAACCAGTTATACTCTCGCAGCAGGTGGAAGGAGCATAGCATTCCCTATCGGTGACTTGTTAAATCCGGCTTACAGTGAACTCAATAAACTCACCAACAGTTCCAAGTTTCCTACTCTTGAAAATCAAAATGTACAATTTTTACCAAATAACTTTTATGATGCAAGAGTGAGAATTAGCCAGCCGGTATTACGCCCTGAGATCAAAACAAATCAATTGATAAAAAAGGAGCAGGTAGGTTTGCAGGAAATACAAACAGAAATAACTATACGCGATGTAACGAAAGATGTAAAAAAAGCGTATTATCAATATTTGCAGGCCAGTGAATTAATAAAAATACTGGATCAAAGCCTGGTTATACTGCAGGAAAGTGAGAGGGTAAGTAAAAGTCTTATACAAAATGGTGTCGCAATACCTTCAACTCTCCTCAGGTTAGAATCCGAAAAAGCTAAAATTACTGCACAGAAATTTTCCGCAGAAAATCAGCGAAAAGATGCTGCAGCGTTTCTTAATTTTCTGAGAGGTAAATCTGAGGATGCAGTTATAGAAGTTATAACAGAGACCCGGCTGCCCGATCCAACCGGTTATGGGAATGACATCAAGAATGAGGAAATCTCACTTTTAGATAAAAACCTGCAAATTCAACAACTTGCCATTGATCTGGAATCAAAATATAATGCACCCAGGCTCGGTGCCCAGGTGGATCTGGGATCGCAAAATTTTAATTTCAAGTGGGGAGGCTACCTACTTGGAGGATTACAATTGGAAATACCACTGTGGAATAATAAAAAGAACCTGCTAAAACAAAATGAAATAAGGGCAGCTATGCTCGCCGTAAAAGAAAAAAAATCATGGGCTGAGCAAAGCATAAAACTCCAGATACAAACAGCCAAGCGACAACTAGAAACCGCAATAAATAATTATCAATCCTATTCCCCTCTGCTGGCAATGGCTAAAAAATATCATAATGAACTGATGAAGAGATATAAAGAAGGGCAAGCCAGTCAAATTGAAATCATAGATGCTTTGTCTCAAATCACTTTTGCAGAAACACAACAATCCATAGCAATGTATCAGGCATGGTCACAGGCTGCTGAGCTGGAAAGACTATTAAAAAACTAAATTCATTCTTTTTCCATTATACTAATCCAATTAAAAATAGAGTATGAAAAAAATATTCATCATCTTCTTCATCCCGGTCATTGCCGTGTTGATTGCCTGTAATAAAAACAAAAAAGAAGAAATATATCAGGCTTCTGTATCCGGTCTGGATATATTCAAAGTGAAGACCACTGTAGTATCTACCGCAAGCAGCAGCAATGAAGTAAAAGCAACCGGGATACTGGCATCAAATCTTGAATCCAAGCCTTCATTTAAAACCGGAGGAGTTATCGAAAAAACCTTTTTTAAAGAGGGTGATCATGTAAACCAGGGTGCCTTGCTTGCCACTTTAAACCTATCAGAAATAAAAGCTCAGGTCGAACAGGCTAAAAGAGGTATGGAGAAAACCTCAAGAGATCTCAGCCGGGTTAAAAATTTATTTTCCGATAGTGTAGCTACGCTAGAGCAGGTGCAAAATGCTCAAACTGCCTACGATGTATCGATGGAGAATCTCAAGATTGCAGAATTCAATCAATCTTATTCCAAAATAATTTCACCTATATCTGGCATTATTGTGAAACAAATTATGAATGCCGGTGAAATCACGGGACCAGGCATGCCCATATATGCTATCATGGGTACCGGCCAATCTAATTGGATAATAAAAGCAGCCGTATCTGACAAAGAATGGGCTCAGATAAAAAAAGGGGATAAGGCCATAGTTACATTCGAAGCTTTTCCAGATCAAAATTTGGAGGGAATAGTAGATAAGATAGCCGATATAGCAAATATGGGGACAGCAACCCTGGATATTGAAATTAAACTAAAACAACAACATCCGAAATTAGCTGCAGGGCTCATTGCACACATTACATTCAAGCCCGGTCAAAACCAAATCAATAAAAAAACATCTATCCCTATAGAAGCCCTGGTCTCATCACATGATGGAGAAGCTATTGTATATGTACCGGTTGATGGGAAAGCCATCAGGAAAAAAATAAAGTTAGAAAAAATTGAAGGTACCCAGGTTTTGGTGACTTCCGGATTAGAAGGGGTTCACGAAATAATCACCTCAGGAGGAGTTTATCTGCAAGATGGAGATAAAATTGAAATTGTAAAATAATATTGACTGTATTTAATCAGTATCCTTATTGATCCAGTAATAATCAAAAAAAGCTTTCATGAATCTTACTTCTTTTTCGGTAAAAAATTACCAGTTTACCATCATCCTATTTGTTTTGGCATTGGCACTTGGTCTTAATTCATTGATGAACATGCCTCGCGGTGAAGACCCGCCATTTGGAGCCCCTATATTTGTTGTTATTGCCGTCTATCCTGGAACCACACCTGCTGACATGGAACAGTTGGTAGCTGACCCAATTGAAGAAGCGCTTTATAATCTGGGAGATGTAAAAAAGATTGTAACCAAATGTTCCGATGGTTTGATGTTGAGCCAGATTGATTTTAATTACGGAGTGAATGTCGACAATAAAAATAACGATGTGAATCGGGAGATGAATAAAATCAGACCTGAATTGCCTGATGGGCTGATCGAGCTAAGGGTACAAAGGGCTTCGTCTTCAGATGTGGTTATACTGCAATCTGCTCTCGTATCAGAGACGGCCACTGCCGGGGAAATGAACGAGTTGGCAGAAGATCTCAAACGTAATCTGGAACGGGTGAAGGACTTAAAGTTCGTGGAAATTCAAGGTGAACCTATAGAAAAAATAGACATCCAGCTGAAGCTTTCCCGAATGGCTGCTATGGGTATAGGTATAAATCAGGTAATGGGTGCAATAGCTCAGAACAATATCAATATACCCGGTGGCACCATAGATATAAACACGAAAAGATACAATATCAAAACCAATAGTGAAGTAAAGAGCATTGACGATATACAGAATATAGTTGTTCATACCGGAAGAGGAGGGCAGCTGGTACGACTCAAAGAGGTAGCAGATGTCTATACCATCAATGCAGAAAAAAATCACATTGCCCGTTTTAATGGAAAACCATCCCTATGGGTGCTCGCAGGATTGAAGGATAGAAAAAATATTATCAACACCCGGGCTCAGATGGAACCCATACTCAACGAATTTGAAAAAAGACTACCGGCAAACGTAAAACTCGAAAAAGCATTTGATCAGGAGATCAGTGTAAAGCATCGATTGGGTGGATTGGCGAGAGATTTTTCAATAGCTATTTTTCTCGTATTACTTACCTTATTACCACTTGGCACCCGTGCATCGATAGTAGTATTGATTAGTATTCCACTTTCATTAGCTATTGGTTTGGCCTTATTGCATTTATTTGGTTTTACTCTGAATCAATTGAGTATAGTAGGGATGGTAATTGCATTAGGACTTTTGGTAGACGATTCTATTGTGGTCGTTGAAAATATTGAGCGATTTATGAGGCAAGGGTATTCACGCAAAGAAGCAGCCATAGTTGCCACCAAGCAGATATTCGTAGCGGTACTGGGATGTACAGCAACCTTAATTTTTGCTTTTTTACCATTAGCATTTTTACCGGAAGGAGCGGGAGAATTTATACGCAGTCTGCCTATGGCGGTATTGCTTACGATCATAGCTTCTTTATTTGTAGCCCTGACTATAATACCATTTTTATCAAGCTTGATTTTAAAGAAACACGAAAGTGCAGAGGGCAATTTTTTTATGCGCGCTTTTAAAAAATACATCAATGATCCTTATGCTTTTGTACTCAACTGGTCATTTAAACACCCCATACTTTCTATCGCGGGCACAATATTGATATTCTTTGCCAGTTTGATGATAGTACCCAGGATAGGTTTTAGCCTTTTCCCAAAGTCTGATAAACCTATGTTTATGGTAGATATCAATGCAGCATCCGGTACGAGCCTGGTAGAAACCAATATCATTGCAAAAAAGCTTGAGCAGGATCTTTTACATCAACCCAATATAGTTTCAGTAAGTACAAATGTAGGTAAAGGAAACCCAAGGGTTTATTATAATGAGTTTCAGCAAAATTATACTCCTACGTATGCACAACTTTTGGTACAGGTACCGGATCATCTGGATGTGCCGGCAATTACAAAACTCACCGATAGCTTACGAAACCGTTACGATGGGATGCCTGAAGCAGAAGTGGAAGTAAAGATGTTTCAACAAGGTACGCCCATCCCTGCACCCGTAGAGTTCAGAATAGTGGGTCATGATCTCGATACGCTAAAACGAATAGCGGCGGAGGTTGAAAACCTGGTGATAAATACAAGTGGTACACAATCTATAAACAATACTATTCGTATTCCCAAGACAGACCTTCACGTTAAAATCGATAAAACAAAAGCGGGTATCCTTGGAGTATTGCCGACGGAAGTTGCTAAAACGGTGCGTCTTGGTCTGGCAGGCCTGGAAGTCGGTAGTATTATAGAAAATGATGGTGATGAAAAAACAATCCAGGTCAGTTTAGGAAAACCTGATCAGGCTAACAGTCTTGAAATAATGGATAAACTGTATGTGCAATCACTTGGCGGTGCTCAGGTTCCCTTAAAGCAGATAGCTTCCGTTTCATTAGAAGATTCGCCTCTTGCCATTCAACACCATAATAAAGAGCGATACACGGCAGTGACCTCATTTGTTCAAACGGGGTATAATACCATGCAAATCATTGACGAAATTGAAGAAAAGACCAAATCCCTTAATCTGCCCAATGGTTATCGGATTGTAGCTGCTGGAGAAAAAGAGAGCCAGGAAGAGTCCTTTGGTGGTATGGGTACTATAGTATTGATATCTGTGTTTTGTTTGTTTGCCATTCTCGTTCTTGAATTCCGCACCTTTAAAAGTACATTGATAGTTTTATCCGTGGTTCCACTAGGAGTGATAGGGGCTTTATGCGCGCTGTGGATAGGGGGTGAAACACTTTCATTCGTAGCTACAATCGGGATCATTGCTTTGATGGGTATCGAAATTAAAAATTCCATCTTACTGGTGGACTATACCAATCACCTTCGGGAGCAGGGTATGGCTCTTAAAGAAGCGATAAAGAACGGTGCAGAAACACGATTCTTACCAATATTACTTACTTCTATGACGGCCATTGGTGGCATGGTACCACTCGTTTTGGAAAGGTCCCCTTTGATTTCACCATTGGCTATGGTATTGATAGGAGGACTGATAAGCAGTACTTTGCTGAGCAGAATTGTAACCCCCTTGCTGTACTACCTCATACCCCCTGCAGTAAGTGTACAGGAGCCAATTTCTTAATTAACGGACCATGCTATATGGCGACCATCCTTCTGGTAAAATAAATGATCTTTCCGAATTTATTCCCCAACCACAGATTGTCGAATCCGGTGCCAGGTGTAGCACTCAGTATATAGCCCTCTGTACCAATAGCCTGTACAAATAATGAATCGATATGCCAGCTATCTTCATTTGATTTTGGTTCGAAACGAATATAGATGGGAGATTGACTGATGTCTGAGCTATCGATTACATATCCGGTTCGCGGGTCATTGCCTCCCGGATGGATTACAGGTAATGCCGGTGGATTTACATTAATATCCCCCATCACGATGTCTTGTGATAAGTTCTGTCCAAAATCATTAATAGAGGTATTTATTTTAAATTCCCTGCCTCCGATACCCAGGAACACGTTGCCATCGGTACTGGCGCTTTCTGTATTAGCAGTTTTAATTTTAAGCAGAATTCTGGTAATTGCAGACCTATTTTTTTAATTTAGAATTTGATTGAATTAATTAGGGTCTGCTGGGGAAATCATAAAAGATTGACGCCTATTGATTTGTTG
>CAYNIG010000274.1:0-6766 GCA_964396995.1 uncultured Saprospiraceae bacterium
ATTCATTAGTGCGCCAAAGTTAATAAAACTCAATATTATTGTATAAAAAAAATACAATATAAGACTAAAAGGATGTTAAAAATCAGGCAAGAAGACTATATACAACAACTTTCAATTGATTGTGTTTTATTTGCGTATAAGGATCAGGAATTAAAAGTACTGGTTGAAAAACTGAGGTTTAAAGGCGATTTCTGGACTTTACCTGGAGGATTTGTGAAAAATTCTGAAAATCTGGAGGAAGCTGCTACCAGAATAGTATATACCAGAACGGGATTGAAAAATATTCAATTAGACCAATTTTATGTGTTTGGAGACGCCAATCGGAACAGCAGATATTTATTAAAGAAACTAATAAAACTTAATCCCGGAGTGGTTGACCATCAAAATCAAGATAAAAAATACATTGACTGGCTTGCCAATCGATTTGTATCCATAGGCTATTATGCAGTAGTGGATATAGAAAAGGTGGAAGTGAAATTAAATCCATTGGATGAAACCATTGAATGGAGAAATGTATATGATATGCCGGCATTGATCATGGATCATAATAAAATAGTAAACCGGGGATTGGATGCCTTGCGTAATGATATGGATAAAAAAGGATGTGCCTTCCGATTACTGCCGAAAACATTTACAATGAAAGATGTACTCCAGGTATACGAAACGGTGTTTGCGAAAAAATTTATAAGGACTAATTTTCAGAAAAAAATATTGGATATGGAAGTTCTGACTCGCCTTGAAAAACAATATACCGGAGCCGCCAATAAAGCACCTTATTTATATACCTTAAAAAAAACGAGTCAATAAATTCAAGGTATGCACATGATACTATTATGCTATACCTTGGTTTCTTTCCATTTTCCTTTTTTAAACAAGATATAACAAGTGATGGCAATTGCCGTCTCAGATACCGGAATGGCAATAAATGCACCGACAGCACCCATTCTCAGGTATTTTGACAGTACCAATGCCAATGGAATCTGGAACCCCCAAAATCCAATTGCATTCACCCAGGTGGGAGTTCTGGTATCTCCTGATCCATTGAAGGCCTGCATCATTACCATTCCTATTCCATAAAATATAAATCCAGTACCAATGATTCGCAGAGACTGTATCCCTACTCTTATCACTTCAGGTTCATTTGAAAATAATTTGATTATAGGGGAAGGAAAAGCTACAAACAAAAGGGTCACAAAGGACATGAATACTACATTATATTTTGCAGTAAGTAAAACCGATTTTTCAGCCCGATCGGGTTGCTTCGCTCCCAGGTTTTGGCCAACTAAAGTTGCGGCTGCATTACTAAGTCCCCAGGCTGGCAGAATAAAAAATACGAGATTGCGGATAGCAATTTGATACCCTGCACTGGCAGCTGTACCTCCTTCGTCAGCCACTATTTTAGCTAAGACTATCCAACTTCCTGATGCTAAAATAAACTGGAAAGTGGCAGGCCATGCAATATCCACCAGGCTTTTGATTACCGTAAAATCAGGTTTGAATGCATTCCATTTAATTTTTATCGATTCATCCCCCTTGATCAGATGATAAACCTGGTAAAGAACACCGGTACCTCTGCCGATGGTAGTTGCTATCGCCGCCCCTTTGAGGCCGTATCCCTCCCAGGATCCCAATCCATAAATTAATATTGGACATAAGATTATATTCATTCCGCTCGCAATCCAGAGACTGCGCATAGCCATTGCCGCATTGCCTGCACCGCGGTAAATACCATTGATAAGAAAGAGCAAGACTATGACCAGGCTGCCTCCATACATGATTCGCGAAAAGGAATGTCCTTCCCGTATTACTTCATCACTTGCGCCCATCAGTCTGAGTATATCCGGTGCATAAATAGCGCCCAGTATACTGATGAAAATAGTAACTGCAATAGATACAATAATGGATTGGATTGCTGCAGTATTAGCACCATCGTGATCTTTTTCACCAATCCGTCTTGCAACCATCGCAGTAGCTGCAGCACTGAGACCGATCGCCACAGAATAAATTAAAGTTACCACTGCTTCGGTGAGGCCTACTGTAGCAATGGCCGAGGGTCCCAGTTTTCCAACAAAAAACATGTCAACCACTGCAAAAACACTTTCAAGACTGAGCTCCAATATCATGGGGATGGCCAATAATACGATGGCTTTATTCATATTACCGGTAGTATAATCCGTTTCATCGCCCCGGATTGCCTGGCCAATGATTTTTATGGCATTTTTAAATTTCAATTTTGCAATTGTATTATTTTGAACACGATATAAATTTAATTTCTATCTATTTTAAATCCGACCTGATATATATAGACTGTGGTACAGTCATCTTCAGAGTTGCAGCATGATAGAAAATTGCAATGTCCTGTTTTTTAATTTTTCCGGGATCAGCACAAACTCTTTAGCCGGGCTTAACGATTTATAACTAATGTCAAATTTATTATTGCTCACATCAGATAGACCGTATTGATAACGAATTCCGGCGTACAGCCCTCCGCTCAACCTGTAATGAATCGCTCCTGTAAGGCCATAATCGACCAGGTTGTATTTAGTTCCGCTTGGTTTAGTACGGTATTCATAATAAGCTCCTAATCTATCAGGCAAGGTGATCTGATCTCCTTCCAATCGGATAGTTTGAGTGCCGGTGCCGGATGCGGCACCCGCTTTATCACCATAATAATTGCCATCTAATAAAAATCTCAACGGCCCTACCAAAGCACTACTATTGTCTCTTTTACCGGAATATTCAATGTCTCCTTTTACACTGGAGCCTACCAAAACAGAAGCATAGGCACCTATGGAAACATCGAGGTGTTCAAAAAACAAAGTATAAAATGAAAGTGGAATATCGAGGTAATTATTATTTATAGCCATACGCATACTTCGTGTACCGGAAGTGGTAATGAATTCTGCATTTTTACGAATGGTGAAATAACCCGGACCATCATATTCAAATGCAGATCCTTTTTGAGAAAAAATCAATTCACCCCGTATACCCATAAGGTCGGAAAATCCATAGGAAAAGGAGGGGCCGATATGAAAACCCGACTGAGGTTTATATTTTGAATTTTCCTGTGTACCTCCACTCATTGTGGCAGAATTGATTCCAATCCTCAATCCAAGGTGGGTTTCCTGTGCCTGAACCAATACAATGCTTACTACTAGAATCGCAATAAAACTAAACTTCATAAATGCTGAATAAGATGGGCAAAGATCGTATTTTTTCAGGTATTGAAAGGAGTTAATTGTACCCGGCGTTCGGGAGTAATATAGGTAACAAAAGTCACATTTATCTTCTTAAAAACTTGGAACAATTTCAAATTCTATTAAAGAATCTGAATTGTCTATACCTTTAACCCAATCCATGCATTAGTAATGGATTGCCCGAAGGGCCTGATGACTCCTATAGTCGTAGCAAATGCTGACGACAAGTGTCAGCATGCTGATAGAATCATCAGTCACTCGTAGGAGAGGTAATCATAGCCTTTCTAATGCATGCTTACGGTTTAAATATTTATAAAAATTATAAAACAAATGAAGACGAAATTGAGAATTATTTTTTTTAATACCATTCTCTTATCAAAAGGAAAATGTAAAAACACTATTCCAAATGGTCAGGCAGATGCTCACTTTAATATCCCTAACAGTATATGAGCAGTAAGCTCCTGACCTCTACAGTGATCATATTGATTGTGATTTGCATTAATTTATTTCAATGCAAAAAACATGTTAACGTAATTCCTCTAACCAAATCATGGGAAAAGGTGATTCCTCAGCAGGAAATCCCGGAAGGACTGACCTCGCTGAGCGCCAAATCGTGTGGAGTATGCCACCTGCAACATTATGCTGAATGGAAATTATCAACCCATGCCCATGCCTGGAACGATCCGCAGTTTCAATCTGAACTGAAAAAAGAATCCAGTCCTTTTATGTGTATTAATTGCCATATACCATTGCAAAATCAACAGGAATATATCGTCTCCGGACTAATTAATGGGGATATCTATAAACCGGTCAAAACAATCAATCCGCATTTTGACAAAGACCTGCAACTTGAAGGCATTACCTGTGCCAGCTGCCATGTACGGAATAAAGCCATCATAGGTCCTACCGGATCTCCAAAGGCACCTCATAAAACTATAAAAGATACGGTGTTGCTTTCCGAACAATTGTGCATTTCGTGTCATAATGCATCAGCCGTGCTTACTCCTACCCTCGCATGCACGTTTGAGACCGGCGATGAATGGAAGGCAGGCCCCTATTTTGGTAAGAAAAATTGCATTAGTTGTCATATGGATACGCTGAGTCGAGAACTGGCGCCGGGTTTTGGAATAAAAAGAAGTCATCAGCATTATTTTGCAGGATCCGGTATACCTAAGTTTGATAGTATAGAAAGTAAAATTAAAAACGGATTGGCTATCTATCCTTCCTTTCTTAAAAAATCCTATTCGGTAAATGATTCTATACTTTTCAACTTAAGAGTTAAAAATGAATTTGCAGGACACAAAGTACCTACAGGAGACCCAGAGCGGTTTATTTTAATCCAATTTTTATTGAAGAATGAATCGGGCGTACTGAGAGCATCCAAAACGGAACGAATCGGCGAGCAATGGGAATGGTATCCTGCCGCTAAAAAGATATCTGATAATAATCTTTTACCAAACGAAGAACGAATATTCAGCTTTAAATATAAACCGGTGCAAAAAGAAAAACTTCGATTAACTGTAGAGGTGACCAAACACCGGCTTAATAAAGAAGCGGCTGATTATAATAAGTTAACGGACAAATACCCATTGTTCATTTCAATATTTAAAAAAGAATATAATACGGAAATGAAATAGATAATTCCGGGTTTCATTCGGTATTCTAAAAATCACCCGTTTATGTGATGCCTGTACCGGCGACATAGTGGCTATAGTAAGACATATTATAGTAATAAATCATTGACACTATGAAAAAGCTACTATTATTTTTTATTTTATTCCTGACTACATTACTTTTTTCACAATGTAGTAAGGAGGAGTTATCGCTCCCGGAAATCACTTGTGCACTACCCGGCTATCGTGCTGACACTGTGAAGTGGGAAAAAAGACTATTCGAAGAAGATCAACCACAAAAATTGGATTCCGGATTTTCAAACCGTATGACGGCATCACCTTGGCCTATAAAATAATGAAGTAAGTTAATTTTTTCAATTTACGCATATTCAAAATCACCCATTTATGTGATGGATGAATCAGAATAAATCCTTAGTTGGTTACACAATAAAGAAAATTTTACCATCTTGTAATCACTTTTTAAAATTAATCATAGATGAAAATAATAGAACCACAGCACAACACGTATGAACCGGAATACAGATATTTGATCTCAAATTTGCCAGATCTCGCCTGCCAGGTTTTTATAAGTGGACAGGTCAATATAAATATTGGATTACTAAAAGGAAACGAAGACGATTCAATTACCAATGAGTATTTGGTAAAGTTAAAAGTGGGGCCATATTGGAGCAAAATACGCCAAATAGTACCCCAGGTATCCGTTACAGGTTTTAGCAATGTTGATTCCGATGATGATGATGAGCAAAAATGGCAAATACGAAATATTAAACACATTTTGAATCCCACCATCTTCCAAAATGTATCAGTAAATGAATTAGAATTAAATTTTATAATTGAACTTAAAGGCCAGTCTTCATTTATATTTAATATCAGTTACCTTGTCGTTTGCGACGGAGAATTGCCTTTTGAACTGGATAGACAATCAATTGATTTATTAAACTTACCCGGTCCCATTCATACCCAAAATGTTTTTGCCAGAAACCCCTTTATTAAAACAATTCCACCCTATAGCAGGGATGAAATTATTCATAAGTATCAGATACATAATTCGGAAATCAACTATGTAATCAGTGGCTCCCATGCAATGGACAAAACAAATCAAATCAGAGCTGATTCCTTATATATTCCTAATTATACTGAATTTTGTTTAGATACTGAATTTCCTGATATCACTGATGCGATATTGTTTATTAATGTAAATGGCTTTGGAAATACCAATTCTGATGAAGACGATACTCAATCCTGGGGGCTAACAAGTAATAGATGGGAGAAAGTTAAAATTAATAATAGTCAGGGATATTTTATAAAAATAGTCACCGATCTTGGCTTGAGTGGTAAAAACAGCTTCATCGAAGAAATTTCATATCTGATTTTTGCCAAAGGCAAATCGGATCCTACTATGCCTACCATTTTCGATTGGGATTCAAAATTAAATTTAAACAGGATTTCAAACATACAGGATTATCAATACAAATTACTTTTACCACATAAAAAGGATCTGAAAGAATTTAGGCTGGGATTTCCCATTATATCACAAAACCCATTTACGAATCATGTACTGGTAAGCAGAAATATAGATGTATCCGGATTTAATATTAAAGGTGATCCAAATGATGATAATACGGAAGTATCGTATGATTTTTATTTAGAAGTAGGACCAAGTTGGAGGGTGGTAAATTCCGTAGTACCTTCTTTGCATATTAGTTCTTTCGAAAACAAGGATTCAGATGAAGATGATGTCAAATATTATCAACTGGTATATTTTGATTGGTATTTAGCAAATGGAATTTCACCATTTATAAATGAAGTGAAGATAATATTGAGATTCAAATTGTTTGTAAAAGGTGCTTCCTCACATGTGAGAAGAATTAGTTATTCAGTATCTGCAATTGGTCAATTAGGAGAAAAAGGATTACAGCAATAAGTACCCATGCC
>CAYNIG010000275.1:0-6724 GCA_964396995.1 uncultured Saprospiraceae bacterium
TCCTAAAGGCTTCTGTCATTTCGAGAGTTGGCTTTAGATCAGCATTTAATGCCACCACACCCGCTTTTTGAGCTATGGAATTGGCACCTGAAGTTACCTGGCCTTGTATTTTAGTGACGGCCTCAGCAATAAAAACCGGGGCGGCCATATAACCCAGCCTCCAACCTGTCATGGCAAAAGCTTTTGAAAATCCGTTAATTACAATTGTTCTTTCCTTGATTTCCGGGAAAGTCGCTATACTCACATGTTTCCCTGTAAAATTGATGTGCTCATAGATTTCATCAGACATGATATAAATGCCCGGATGTGGGGCGATTACATCCACTATATCTTTTAATTCTTCTTTGCTGAAAACAGAACCCGAAGGGTTACACGGGCTTGAAAACATTAATAATTTAGTTTTTGAACTGATGACCTCTTTGATTCTGGATGCGGGAACTTTGAAGTCTTCCTCTACTGAAGCAGATAATACCACTGCTTTGCCACCACACATCTTTACAATGTCCGAATAGGAAACCCAATAAGGGGATAAAATAATTACTTCATCTCCAGGATTGATCATGGCCATGCATAATGAGGCTATATCTTGTTTTGCACCATTTGAAACCACAATTTGATTTGGTTTGTAGTCAAGATCATTTTCACGTTTTAGTTTTGCACAAATGGCCTCCCTCAGGTCCAGGTTGCCGGCTACAGCAGTATACTTGGTATGGCCATCTGCCAATGCTTTTACGGCTGCATCCTTGATGTGCTGTGGCGTATCAAAATCAGGTTCTCCAAGGCTCAGGGTGATCACATCAATGCCCTGTTCTTTCATTTTTCTGGCCATGGCTGCCATTTGTAAGGTAGCTGATTCTGTCATATTCAGTACCCGTTCGCTTAATACAGATTGCAATTCTACTGCAGGCATATAATATCTTAAAATAGTAAGGTGCAAAGTTAAAAATATATCTAATATGTCTGTTGACTGCCGGTCAATGAAACAGAAAATAAATAAGGGTATTTACTTAAATTAGTTTAAAAGAAGCTCGATGCCGGCAAATCATTGCCATTATGGAATACCAGTGATCTAAATTTATCAAAGAATTAACATTTGAACCTCCATTTATGAGACATTAAAAAAAAAATTATACGATAGATATTTTTCTCATTTTTGTCCAATGCGAATTCATGTCATAGCTTGCGGTGGTGCCGTAATGCACAATCTTACCATAGCCTTATCTCTTGCAGGGCACCAGGTTACTGGTTCGGATGATGAAATATACAATCCGGCGAAAGAAAAATTAGAAAAGTATGGCTTACTTCCCATTGCCGGATGGTATCCTGTAAAGATAAATGAATCACTCGATTTGGTCATTGTGGGAATGCATGCGAAAAGGGACAATGCCGAATTATCGGCAGCTCTCGAATTGAAATTAAAGGTGATGTCCTATCCGGAGTTTATTGCTCACCACGCCCGAAACAAAAAAAGAATAGTCATTGCCGGAAGTCACGGAAAGACCACCACCACAGCAATGATCATGCATGTATTAAAAGAAAAAAAGGTTGATTTTGATTATTTGGTCGGGGCACCACTCGAAGGGTTTCATTTGATGATCAGACTTTCGGATGCACCGCTGATGGTCATCGAAGGCGATGAATATCTGAGTGCACCTACCGATCCTATCCCTAAAATCTGGCATTACAAGCCTCACCTTTCCATTATTACCGGGATAGCCTGGGATCATATTAATGTATTTCCCACCTATCAGGAATACACTGATGTATTTAAAAAATATCTTGAAGAATTGCCCGAACAAGCCATAGTCTATCATTACAAACATGATGCGGATTTAAATAAAATAGTCGGGAATCTGACCAGAACCGATGTCAAGACGCATGCTTATGAAGCTTATCCTGCCCATATAACACAAAATGTCGCTTTTCTTGAATTCGAAAATAAATCATATGGCCTCCAGGTGTTTGGATCCCATAATCTTGAAAATATACAAGCATGTGTGCAGATATGCAAACAACTTGGGCTGGCGGAGCATGATATACTTCAATCTCTGACCGGATTTAGAGGCGCGGCTAAAAGGATGCAGTTGCTCCATTCATCAGAAAACCAAAAAATATTCCTTGATTTTGCACATGCCCCATCTAAAGCCAGGGCTACTCTCAATGCGGTACGGGAACAATTTCCGGAGTCTAAATTGATTGCTATACTTGAATTGCATACCTTTAGTAGCCTCAACAAAGATTTTATACCATTGTATGCACATGTACTGGATAATGCGGATATGGCAGCTGTTTTTTTTAATAAACACACTCTTGAAATAAAAAGAATGCCCGACCTGGATCCTGAATATGTTATATCGTCATTTGGTAGACCAGACTTGCTGGTTTTTAGAGAAAATACCGAATTAGAGCAATTCCTGTTAAAAATAAACAGAGACCGTACGGTGATATTGTTTATGAGCAGTGGTACATTTAATGGGTTGAATCTGAAATCCTGGGCAACAGAAAACCATTTTTAAATATGAATAGTAAAATTTTCTTTTTATTAATTTTAGTTTGTATGGGTACAAAAATTAAAACTCAATCGTATTCGACCATTGGCAAAATTGTAATACTAAGTGAGGCTGCCCGATCACTGATAGATGAGAATACACCTATCGAAATACTGGCTGATGGTTATGACTGGGCTGAAGGTCCGGTGTGGTGGGACGAAAAAAAGGCAATACTGTTTAGTGATGTGCCACAGAATACAATATATATGTGGAAATCAGGCACCTTTGGAGCTGAACCTTTTATAAAACCATCCGGATATACCGGGGTAGGGGTTTACTCAGATGAACCGGGAAGTAACGGACTAACCACTGATGGAAAAGGAAACCTGATTTCTTGTGAACATGGTGATCGAAGAGTTTCAATAATGCCTTTGAATGTTCCCGGTGGCAAACGAACTATTACTGACAACTGGCAGGGGAAAAGATTTAATTCACCTAATGATGTAATCATGGCATCGAATGGAAGAATTTATTTCACCGATCCTCCTTATGGCTTGGCTAAAAAAGATAAAGATCAATCCCGTGAAACAGCGGTTTTTGGAGTGTATATGTATGAAAAAGGCAAAACTACCCTCATCATTAAAGACCTGAGCCGGCCCAATGGTCTTGCTTTATCTCCAGATGAAAAAATGCTTTATGTTGCCCAATCTGATCCGGATAAGGCAATTTATATGAGATACCCTGTATTGAGTACGGGTTTAACGGGAAAAGGGGTACTACATTACGATGCCACCAATCATTTTAAGCAAGGTATGCAAGGTTTGCCTGATGGTATCAAAGTCGATCACAAAGGCAATATTTGGGGAACAGGTCCCGGTGGTGTACTCATACTATCACCAAAAGGTGAATTATTGGCCAGGATAGAAACGACCCAAAATACGGCAAACTGCGGATGGGGCGACGATGGAAGCACATTATACATCACGGCAGATCGATACTTATTGAGAGTTAAAACAAAAGTGAAAGGAGTACCATTCAGGTAGATTATTTATCGGTTGATGCTATTTTCTTTCGACGGTAAGGTTGAGCTCTGATTAAAATAATGGCTGTTATTATGATTATAACACCTATTAAATGAAATACGGTTATGGATTCACCATCCGTTATACCCCATGCAATTGCAACTATTGGTATAAAATAAGTATTCGCACTGGCAAATAATGCACTTGACATTCTGATCAGTTCATTGTGTATAATGATGGCTAAGGCAGTACTCAATAATCCCAGCACTACCAACGCAACCAGGGATTTTAAATTTTCAGTATTAATATGATAGGCATCAATATCGGGTAAAAATACAAATACAAATGCGCATAACCCTGCAAGAGAAACGCTGCATGTACTTACAGCCCAGGGTTTAATTCCCTGCAGAAATTGTTTTACTATGTTGATATTGAGACCATAGAATACAGTGGCCAGAACAATAATAAATGCGTATGTATTGATTTTGAAATTCCCGGAATTACCAAGAGCGCTCAAATAGACACTTCCGGCTAATCCAAGTAAAAGGCCAGCGTATTGCAAATAATTGTATTTATTTTTAAAAAAAAGTAATGAAATTAAGAATGTAAAAGTTGGTGTAAGACTATTCATAATACCTGCGACGGCACTAGAAAGGTGTTGTTGGGCGAAACAAAATAAATAAGCAGGGATAAACATTGCGGACAAGCTGGTAAGTAGTAAAAACTTTCTTTTCTCCTTCGGAATAAATTTAAACTGGCTGATGGCAAAGGGTAATAAGATCAAACCGGCTGAACAAAGCCGGATAGTAGCTGCCTGTACATATCCAAATCCTTCAAGTCCTTTTTTAATCAGTATAAAACTGCTTCCCCAGATGCAGGACAGGGAAATGAGCAATATCCATTTCAGCTTTTCGGTGGTGAAAAATGGTTTCATTTTTAAATGGAAAAATAAGATATCAAAAAGGTAAACCTAATGAAAGATTGAATTGAAGGTTTTTAAATTTCAGTGGATCAGCAGGTAGGTGAGAGCCGTCTTCCTGCAAATACGGAGTTCTGAGTTTAATACCTGCATCAATACGTATAAGGAAATAATTAAAGTCAAGTCGTAAACCAGATCCAGTGCTTAGGTACAATTCAGATAGAAACCGGGTGCTAAGTTCTCCGCCAGGCAGAGAAGCGTCTTTTTTAAGTAACCACACATTGCCGCCATCAAAAAAGAATGCTCCTTTAAACCATCGGAAAATGTCAAATCTGTACTCAGATCCAAATTCCAATTTAAAATTGCCTGTTTGAAAAAAACTAAATCGGTCTGTCTGGGTATTTTTAAACAAACCTGGTCCTATTTCCCTTATTGCCCATCCACGAATACTGTTAGGACCTCCTACATAAAATTGTCTTACAAAAGGTATGATATGATTTGATGAGCCAAAAGGGAGAGCAATACCGGTATTAATTCTTGCAGCAAACTGAGAAGTACTGGACAGTCTCCAGGTATATCTGCCATCTGCTTCCAATCTTAAAAAACGGGAGACTTTAGGTAAAAATGCACCTTTTGTGAATAAATCGATGGCTTCCGTTTCCAATCCTGATGACTCAAAGCTGAATAAAACTCGGGAAGTATTTAAGTTTAGAAATTGATTATTAATATCTATTGTGACTTCTTTCAATAATATGCCCAATAGTAATCTGTCTTCAAAACTTTTTTTAAGAAAGGGGAGGGCAATGTCATTGAACCCGGGGGATAGGTCATAGTTAAGGTAATCGAAGCCTATTGGATTAAAACGGTAAAAAATTCGATTGTCTTTGGTATATTCATAACCTAAACTTAATTTGGTTTCACGTTGAATGGAAGTCTCTGCTTCACCCGTTATACGATTGGAGTATAAAAATCGATCATAAATGGCTCCTGCAGATATCCTGGTGCGGGCACCGCCTTTAATATCACGGTAAAACTTATTGGAAATCAAATGTGCATTTCGGGCAAATTTTACAAATCCAATCTCTAAAAATCGGGGTATAGTGAAATTAACTCCTGCATTGATACCGTATGGTATGAATAATTTACCTTTTACTAACTGAAGGCCGATATTGGGGACAAATGAAATGGTAAATTGTTCAGCACCTTTAAATGTATTTCGATGTCTGTATTGCAAAGGAGCCCGAATATCGAATAATTTATTTCCGGCAGTTTGGTCTTTATTGGTAACATAACCACCTTCAATGTCAACTTGAATATATTGATGCTTTACCGGTGGTAAATATAAATTCATGCGAAGTGAATGATCATCTATTAATTCAGGGATGATACTTACGCTTTTAAACACTCCCAAATTTTGGAAAGTGCTACGGGTACGTTGCAATTCAGATAAAGAATAAAGACTATCTTTCTTAAACTGCAGATAGTTTTTTAAAATAGCAGGATTGAGTATTTGATTGCTCAAGCCATGCCGGTACACAATCCCATCCACAATAGAATCATCAGCTTCTTGTCCACTGCTTAACCGATCACTGGAGTAAACGATTATTTCGGATATTCTGAATTGCGTAATGTGATCTTTTCCAGCGGGTGGCAATATGGTACAACGCAAATCAATCCTTTGATTGATCGAATCTTCATAATAATAGTCGAAATTGGATTTGTTGATTTGGTAATAACCGGCATCTTGTATAGCCTGGATTATTTTAGCCTGATCAGGAATCAATACTTGCTCATCAAGTACAGCACCTTCTTTGAGCTTTAAATAAGGTTTTAAAGAATCAAGGATGGATCGAATATGTGAGTTTTCGCAAGAATATTGAATTGATTTTAATCGAAGTGGTTTGCCAGGATCTACGGTATATATTACCCGTGCTTTTTTTCGTTTTTGTTTTACCGAATAAGACACATTTCCGAGGTAGTATCCGGAGGCATTCAGGTGCTGGAGTAAATCATTTTTAGTTTCCTCAGCTTTTTGTAAGGTATGCCAAACCGGTTTTTCTCCCAATTTTCTAAAAAAGCGGTCCCAGGAAGTAGTGTCATTCGGATCATCATGCCTGGCATAAAAATAGATATAACTCTTGCCCAAACCGTAACGCGGCACCGGCACCACGAATCGTATTCGATCCCGATCCAATTGTTTTTTGGTGAGTTCAGATTTTTTAAGTAAGACTACATTTTTGGTAAGCAATACTTTGTCTTCAGGTATGTATTTGTTTATAGCACAGGAAGTAAAA
>CAYNIG010000276.1:0-6722 GCA_964396995.1 uncultured Saprospiraceae bacterium
ATGCTTTTATCGCCAAAAGAAGTTGGGTGGAAGCCAACAAAACTAAAGTGCAGCAGCTCTACGAAGGTTGGATGAAGGGAGCTGCAGAAATAAATGCCAGTGATGTGAATAAAAGAAAAGCAGCTAAAATATTATCAGAAAATTTTACCGGGTTTACCGAAGATGCCGCTTATGCTGCAATCAATAATGCCAGGTTGGTAACTCACGGAGACAATCAAAATTTTTTCGGACTCAATCCTGCTTATAAAGGGGTCACTGGTGAGCAACTTTATTCACGCATGACCAATACCTATAAATCAGTGGGTTATGCCCAAGGTAAAGTACCCAACTGGAGAGTTATCAGTGATGCCACTGCGATACGCAATACCAATTTAACAACGGCGGAACACGCACCTGAAGGTCAAAAAGAATTTACAAAAGTTTCGGCTGAAGAAGGAAGGTCAAAAGAAACGGTAGCCACTAAACGAATTTCGATCAATTTCAGATCCGGTGAATCCGCCTTGGATGAAAATGCAAAATTTATCGTTGATCGTGAAATGGTCGAGATAGCCAAAGCATTTGCCAATAGTAGGATTCGAGTTGAAGGCAATACAGATGATGTGGGGTCTGCTGCTACCAATCTGGCATTATCAAAGAAGAGAGCACAGGCTGTCGTAGATTATTTGGTTACAGTGCATAGTATGAATAGAAACAGGTTTGTGGTTGTGGGTAATGGGCCCAATAAGCCGGTTAGTTCTAATGAAACAGAAGAAGGAAAAGCCAAAAACAGACGCACTGACTTTGAATTGATTTCTGAATAAAAATGAATGAAAATTGGTTTAAATTAAGAGGAGCTCTGTCTCGTCAATCGGCATTTACGCTCACTTTAATAGGATTCTCTTTAACTATACTGATCTGGTGGATCCTGGCAGAGCTCTTTTCCAGACAAAGACCTGTCTATGCCAACCAAACTGAAAATGAAAGCCTGGTTTTTATCGATTCTATCAATGTTGCCTCTGAAGAAAATAATCCCAGTGATAGCTTTACAGCCAATGTAATCGGATATCAGAAGGTATATCCCTTATTGCCCAGGCCCGACAAAACATTGATGGCATTTAAGCCATTATTCAGAGAAGACAAACTGGTTGGGAATACATTGCATTCTGCCTGGTTAAACATACAAGGATATTTTTGGGCAATATTGATTTCTATTCCAATAGGCATGCTTTTGTCATTGTTCCCCATTTTCAGCAGTATGTTTTCGGGACAAATAGATGCCTTGAGATACCTGCCTTTATCCGCTTTGACGGGCTTATTTATAATCTGGTTTGGCTTGGGGGATTCAATGAAAATTGCTTTTCTGGCGGTGGGAATTATTGTATATCTTATTCCGGTAGTGATGCAACGAATACATGGAGTTGATGATACCCTGGTTCAAACAGGCGATACTTTGGGCGCTAGTCCCTGGCAAAAAATAAAAAAAGTCTTTTTTCCGGCCTCTGTTTCAAATTTAATGGACGATATCAGAGTGTTGACCGCAATCAGCTGGACCTACATCATCATAGCCGAATTGCTTAATAAACAGCGGGGTATAGGCTCCCTCATTTACACTAAAGCACGGTTGGGCCAGACAGATCGCGTTTTTGCCATTTTGATTGTTATAACATTGATTGGATTGTTTCAGGATCAGTTTTTTAAATTGATAGATCGAATCATTAACCCGCATAAGTATTATAAAACTAAATTGCAAGGCTTGCAGGATGGCAAAATAGGATTTTACGCATTGATGGCCGCAATTTTAACCGGAATCATAGCCGCATGGTATCAGGGTGAGATAATTAAATATACTTCCTGGGTTTTAGCAGTAGCTGGTTTGGTTTTTATAGGTACCGGATTTTATAAAATTAACAAGGAATCAGCAGAATGAGTTATTCCGTAATTGATACCGAACTGCCCAATCTTATACAACTTAAAGGAATAAGTCAAAGCTATGATGGAGGTAAATCATTCATTATTCAAGACTTTAATTTATTGATAGAAGACAAACCTGCCCAGGGACAATTTGTAGTACTGCTTGGCATGTCGGGAAGTGGCAAATCTACTATCCTTAGGTATATAGCAGGATTACAAAACCCCACCACCGGTGAAGTTCAAATACATGGAAGATTGAGGACAGACCAGGATAGGGTGGGCATGGTATTCCAGCAATATTCATCTTTCCCTTGGCTTACAGTATTGGAAAATGTAGCCATTGGCCTTGAATTTAAAGGAATAGCTGAAAAAGAGAGAATCGAAAAAGCATTGGAGATGATAGAATTAGTAGGGTTAGGCGGGCATCAAAACAAATTTGCTGAATATCCTACTTTATCCGGAGGTCAGTTGCAAAGAGTAGCCATTGCCAGAAGTTTATTGGCAAATTCTGAAATATTATTGATGGATGAACCGTTTGGAGCCCTGGATATAAAAACACGAATTCAAATGCAGGACTTATTGTTAAGTCTATGGAATAAATTTCACTCCACTATCTTATTTGTTACTCACGACATCAGGGAAGCAGTATACCTGGGGGATGAAATTTTTATTATGAAATCAGCACCATCTCAGATTGTAGAACATATTAAAGTGGATTTGCCTTTAGGCAGAAATCATGAAACCAGAAGGCTCGCCAGGTATAATGAGCTGGTATATGAAGTAGAGGATAAGATGTTTAGACTGGCAGGAAAGTAGCCGAAAAGAATAAAATAATTCAGAACATGGTAAAAATGAAAATGGTGACTACCATTTTGGATAGTCTACTATAGTAATTATTTAAAATTTAATAAGGTAAAATATGGGAAAGACACAAAATTAATTACATTTGTAAGGTGTTTTTAATTAATATTAACATTTTAAAAATTTCTCCATGAAACTTACTAAATCTCAATTAACCATTTTTATGTTCGTCGCGATGTGCTTGAAAGTGCAGGCACAAAAAGAACAAATAAAAGAAACCGGTGCAGGTATTTCCGAGCGTCTTGCTCATGAAATTGCCATTACCCAAGATCCTAAGCTGGGATATGTACCAAAAGGAAGATTAATTACTGCATCAAGGCAAAGAAAACAAAATATCAATAACCTAAAAGGAAAAGCAAGCCTAAGTGCCGAATTAGTAAGTGTAACCTGGACGGAACGTGGGCCAAATTCAGATATAGTAGGTCCTAGCAATGGGAATACCCGACCTGGAAACGGAGTCACCTCAGGCAGGGTGAGAGCGGTTTGGGTTGATCTGGCTGATGCCACTACCAATACTGTTTGGGTCGGAGGAATTGATGGAGGACTTTGGAAAACAACCAATATCACTGCTGTTCCTGCTAATTGGACCCCAATAAACGATTTTTTTGGCAATATGGCCATAGGAAGTATTTGCCAGGATCCTACAAATCATAATATCATGTATTTCGGAACCGGTGAAAAAGCCACCAATTCTGATGCTGTTCGTGGTGCAGGAGTTTGGCAAAGTAATGATCACGGTCTCACCTGGAATATAATGGTGGGGAGTGAAAATTATTGGAATGTAAGCAAAGTTCTATGTGACGCCGCTGGTAATCTGTACGTAGCTTGCAACAGCCGATTGAATAATGCCGGAATTGTAAGGTATACCAAATCATCCGGCATCTGGCAAAGTATTACACCTACCGGTCTTGATCCAAGGGTACCGGATATGGAATTGAGCTCAACTGGTCGCCTTCATATTACTTGCGGTTATTATGATACTCCTAGCGGTGCCTCTGGCCTCAGATATACTGATAACCCTGCTACAGTGACTTCAGGTACCTGGTCAGCACCAGTTGTTTCATTTACTCCCACAAATATCAATGTTGAGTTAGCTGTAAGCGGTAACACCATATATGCCTTACCTTCCAATACTAGTTACCAGGTTACAACAATTTATAAATCCACGAATGGCGGAGTCAACTGGGCACCTACTTCTACCACACCTGGATTTACAAGTGGACAGGGCTGGTATTGTATGGCTGCAGCAGTAGATCCCAATAATGCCAATAATATCATTGTGGGTAGTCTGGACTGTTACAAATCAATCAATGGAGGTGGATCCTGGACCAAAATTTCTGAGTGGGTAGGTACAACCGGCCAATATGTTCACGCAGACCAGCAAGCAATGATTTGGCAATCAAATAACAGGGTACTCGTGGCCAGTGATGGAGGAATACATATTTCCACCAATGGTGGTTCTACTTTTACAGATAAAAATACGGGTCTTAGAATAAAACAGTTTTATTCAGTCGCCTTACATCCGACATCAACCAATTATTTACTGGCAGGGGCTCAGGATAATGGCACTCATCAACTCAATAGTGCAGGCCTTGGATCTTCGGTGGAAGTCACAGGTGGCGACGGAGCTTTTGTGCATATAGATCAGGATCAGCCACAGTATCAGTGGGGATCCTATGTATACAATCAGTATCGAAGAAGTACTAATAGTGGATCATCCTGGTCCAGTATCAATTTTTCGAGTTCGGCCGGAAGATTTATCAACCCAACTGATTATGATGATGTGGCCAATATTATGTATGCCAGTGGGGCAGTAAATACATTTTATAGATGGAGCAATCCCCAGACAGGATCTACCATGTCTGCCATTTCGATGCCTGGTTTAAATGGCGGTAATCTATCTGCAATAAAAGTATCACCTTATTCTTCCAATACTGTGTTTATGGCAGGAAGTCTTAGAAATAATACTTTAAAACCAACCTTGTTCAAAGTTTCTAATGCAAATGCAACTCCCGGTTTTGTAAGTATCCTGGATAGCAGCTCTCTTACCGGCAATACTAATATTTCAAGCATTGAGTTAGGTACTAACGAAAGTAATATCATTTTAGCTTTTTCAAATTATGGGATCGGGAATGTATATGTAACTTCTAATGGAGGTGCCTCCTGGTCGGTGATAGATGGCAATTTGCCTGATATGCCGGTGAGATGGGCTATGTTTTATCCTGGTGATAATACCAAGGCTATTTTGGCAACAGAAACAGGTATTTGGCATACTTCATTAATTAATGGCGGATCCACGGTATGGGATGCAGATCCCGGATTTCCAAATGTAAGGGTAGATATGCTGCAATATCGGGCATCGGATGGTTTGCTTGCAGCTTCTACACATGGTCGCGGCATTTTTACAACAAATATCGCGGTAACACCTACTTGTGGTGCTGTAACCGGACTCAGTTCCTCTTCCATCACTGCTACTGGTGCTACTGTGAATTGGTCGAGCCTTGCCGGAGCTCTAAATTATGATGTAGATTACAAAGCCACTACTTCCGGAACCTGGATCAATCTGGCTACCGCTACTTCCTCTCTGTCTTTACCCATCACTGGACTTATTGCCAATACAGTTTATGATTGGAGGGTTCGTGCTAATTGTACCGGAATTACGGGTTCCTATACCCAAGCCCAGTTTACAACTTTATCTCTTGCGTGTATAAGTTCATACGACAATTCCACCAACGGCAATCGCTCTGGTGCAGCAGTGATTCCATTCGGCACAGACATAAAGGGATTGATAAATCCTAGTGGAGATGTAGATTATTATCGATTTGCAATTACTACTGTCGGAACTTTTACAGTGACTTTGACCAATTTGCCTGCTAATTACAATCTGGCTCTGTATAGAAATAATACACAGGTGGCCACTTCATCGCAATCAGGTACCACGAATGAGACTATAAACTATAATGCCACCCAAACCGGTACTTATTATGCCCGGGTAATTGGTTCGGGTAATGCATTTAATGCGACTTCTTGTTATACCCTACGTGTCACTTTGGGGACTGCTACCAGTGCATTGCAAATTCCTTCTGGTTCAATAATTTCTTCTATTGAAGGATTGGAAGTAGAGTTAAGCCCAAATCCGGCATTCAATCATTTATCTATTCGTCCGATAGGCCTAATTGAAAAAGCAGATTATATTATCAGAGATATGACCGGCAGGGTCGTATTAAAGAAAATATTATATGGAACAGAAAGGGTGGATGTATCATCTTATTCACCTGGTGTTTACTTGTTACAGGTAAAAGAAGGAGATCGGGAGATAAAAATGAAGTTTGTTAAGCAATAAACCATATGAATAATTCCACTGTTGAAAAAGGGAGTGAGAGAATCACTCCCTTTTTAGTTTTTGGGCTTTCGGTATTGATTTGTGTTTAAAAATTAGTGTGTAAACAAACCTGAATACTCGATGGAATTTGGATACCGATTTTTGTAAATAGTAAACCCAAATTGTACTTTTAAAATCGACCCTGGAACAAATGATCTTCGGGTAAAAATGGTTTTTTATCACTTAGGCTTCACTCTAAATTGTCTATTTTTACCCTTTCAAAAACAGTTGCATAAATGTCTGCTATACGTATTCGATCAGCCCTGATTTCAGTATTTCATAAAGAAGGATTGGATGAGATTTTAAGGACACTTTCAGAGCTTGGAGTGATTTTATACTCCACCGGAGGTACATTTCAGTATATACAGAGTATTGGACTGGAAGTGATAAGTGTAGAAGAGCTTACAGGTTTTGCATCGATACTTGACGGAAGGGTGAAGACCTTGCATCCAAAAGTGTTTGGTGGCATTCTTGCCCGGCGGGATGAAAGCCATCTTGCTCAACTTGAAGCTCAGGACATCCCGGAAATTGATCTGGTGATTGTCGATTTATATCCTTTCGAAAAAACAGTTCAATACTCTGTATATAC
>CAYNIG010000277.1:0-6718 GCA_964396995.1 uncultured Saprospiraceae bacterium
TGATCATGAATTAAAATTAGCCAATGAAATATTTCAGCACAGGGTGGATTTTTCAAATGTAATGATCGATGAGGCTAGCCGGGTAGGTACCCAAGGTGGCAAATATGCTTTTGTTACCTATAATTATATAAACTGTATAGGTCAAATGACTTTGCCCATCGTAATACATGAATTAGTGCACGTAGTTCAATTTAAACAGGATGGTTCCCGGTATGCCATTCGCAACCTGATAGCTCATTTAAAGCAGCCCACTTATGACTATGGTGGTTTGGAAAGAATCATGCAAATCGTCAATGCACCCGATCAGTTACATTCGCTAAATTATGAACAACGGGCAGATGTATTTTCAGATTATTGCCGTTTACTTTTAGGCCAACGACCTGAATGGGGCAATGCCTGCCTACAGGACGCAATATATTATTATAAAGTAATCAAAATGATGATGGATTAAACATCACAGATCTGTACGCCCTGGGCAAGGCTTGCTATAGCATCTGGTCTCTTAGGTACAAATTCCTGAGCTACATATCCCTTAAAACCCGTGGCCAGTATGGCCTGCATGATGGCAGGATAATACAATTCCTGAGTGGTATCTATTTCATTTCTGCCCGGTACTCCACCTGTATGATAATGAGCAAAGTACTGATGATTGGCTTTGATGGTGGCTATCACATCCCCTTCCATAATTTGCATATGATAGATATCATACAAGAGTTTAAAATATTCAGACCCTACTGATTTGCATAAGTCAACGCCCCATTGGGTATGATCGCATTGATAATCTTTGTGATTTACCTTACTGTTGAGCAATTCCATCACCAGAGTAACTTTATGCTTTTCTGCAATGGGCATTAACGGTTTTAATCCAATAGAAGAATTTTCCAACCCCTCAGCTTCGGATATACCTTCCCGATTACCCGAAAAGCAAATGATTTTGTCATATCCGGCTTCTGCTACTTTAGGAATTATTTCACTGTATCTTTTAAATAATTCAGCATGGTATTCTTTGTGATTAAATCCTTTTACCAGGCTTATTTCCCCTCCATTGGGCATAGCACAATACAAGCCATGTTTTTTAAGTATAGGCCAGTCGGCAGGGCCCACTATTTCTATAGACTTAATCCCAATTTTTTTAGCTTCAATGCATAATTGCTCTATGGGAATTTTGTTATAGCACCATCTGCATACAGAATGATTTATATTTCCTTTCAGTTTTACAGGTTTTGATTCCTTTTCCATGTTGGTTGAAATAGTGAGTGGATTAAGGGCCAATAAGGAAGCACCTGTTCCCAATCTTTTAATTGCCTGTCTTCTGGATTTTTCTTCTTTCATTTTCATTTTGCTGTTTAAAGTGATAAAATTAAAATATTCTGATCAATTACTCTATTTTTTTCAGAGAGGCCAGGTATTCCACCAGGTCTGCCAATTCCTGTTCAGTCATATTTTGATATAAATAAGGAGTCATCAACGATTGTTTAAGTTTTATTCTTTCTTTGATATTCTTTTTGATTACAATTTCTTTTTGACCGCCTGCCATTTTTAATGTTAATTCATCAGCAGTTTCATTTACTTTAATACCAACGTAGATTCCACCATTATGGGTGGTAATTTGCTCTCCTTCATATCCAAAATTAATCGATTTGCTGGGTTCTATTATTGATGTATATAAAGCGTCCTTTCCATATTTACTGCCTATCTCGTCCAACGATGGGCCAAAATCAATGCCTTCATTTTTTACCTGATGACAGGTAGCGCACGTTTTATTGAAGATGGCCGCCCCGTTTTCAATGTTGCCCGACTTCTTTATTAATTCAGAAATTTTAAAAATGGTATTATTGCCGGTGCCCAGGTTTAAGATTTCTCTTGCTTTCTCCCTGATGGGCTTACGCCATGCATTTAATGGGCCTGTCATGGCCTCCTGAAGGTATTCTTTGGGAATCAGATCCTGGATAAAAGCTTTTAAAACATATTCCTCGCCATTCCAGCCTTTACCTATATTTTTATAAGCTTCTTTTAACAATTCAGGTGATTCATTCAATTTGATTATTTGATTTAAGACATCAATGGATTCAATACTACTGATACTTCCCAATACATTTAATATAGATTTTTTTTCATTAACTGATGCTGATGTATAAAGTTCAGAAAGTGTTTTTATGGAATTCATTTTGACCAGGGCTTTTCCTGCCCGGGACTTTAAACCTGCAGGAAGGTTTTCGGCTTTTACCATGGCTGATAGTTTGCCGATTTGATCTTTGGGGTAAAACTTTTCTACCAGATCCAGATAGGTTATACTATCTGCTACCCGCATTGCCATATTTACTTTTTCCATAGCCTCGGCATTGGTTTTTAGTTTGCTTGGATCCAATGACTTGAGCAGGGTCAACGATACCGTACTGTCTTTTATTGAATTTAATAATCCCAGCAGAATCTTGTTTTTTGAAGGATCATTGATAAAATCGAAAGATCGGATGTATTTTAATTGTTCATTACCGGTAGATTCGGACGCTAGTTTTTGCAATGCAGCCAGGCTGTGTTTGGATCTGGATCTCCAAATTATATCTGATACTATTCTTTGAGTGATATCCTTATTTTTATTTAGATAGGCGGGCATTACCTCATCCCAGATCTCTTCAGCCCCAATGCCCAGTGCTTCCAAAAACCATCTTTCGGAATTTTGATATTTGGCTGCTAACTCCAACCATAGAATGATTCTGTCTTTTTTATCCGTATTCTTTAGAGCTATAGCACATTCTCTCCAAACTTTACCAGAGTTGTCCTGGGCAAGTAATGTTTTGATAGCAGATGAGGTCGATGAAGTGCCGCTATGCCTCGCTATTCTAAGTCCGGCAAGTTTAATGTCTTCATTTTTGTCATTTAACGCAAGCTCTATATAGGATTTATCGAGATCTCCCAAAATAAACAAGGCTCTGGATTTAAGCTCAGGATCGGTACCTTCTAAAATAGGTTTCAAAACCGGTATTGCGTCCTTACCTAAAGCCCGAAGTTTTAATTGAGAAAGACTGCGGATACTCAGGTTGGGATTGGCCAAACCATTAATTAATTCAGTCTTGTTATTTTTGTCAAAGGATGAAATTTTGTATTCATTGGCTTTTGGAGCTAATCGGTATATGCGGCCTTTTATTTGATCACCTGCAAAATGCCCGCCCACACCGGGATCATACCAATCAGCGATAAACAGAGATCCATCAGGTGCTGCTGCAACATCTACCGGCCTAAACCAATCATCTTCTTTTTGTTCCATTACATTCAGCGAAGTGGCTGAAACGGTTGCCCCTGTCTGTGATGGGCTGTAGGATCTCAATACATGGTGCAGTGCCTCGGCATGAAGCAGGCTGCCTTTTAATTCTTTTATCAAATCACCTTGATACATCATCAGGCCGCATGGGGATCCGGATCCCAGGTTTAATAAATTGGGAACAACTCCGGGATCATTTTGATGCCAGTGGCGTAAAGGAATGGAGTCTTCCATATTGGGCCGGAAAGCTCTCCAGTCTGCATTGGTTATTTCATCCCGATACCCATAATTACCATATTCGAGTATATAATTTAAGCGGGTACTCTTATTACCATCATCATCATTATCGGTTTGCCACACATTACCATAAGCATCCACTGTACATTCATAGTTATTTCTGAAGTTTTGGCCAATAACTTCAAATCCGGTACCATCCCAATTTCCTCTCAGAATAAGTCCCTGCCTGAAATGAGCTTCATCTATGGGTATACCATTAATGGTTTTAATTATTTTATCATTTTTATCAAAAATGGTTTTACTGGCATTGCCCATCGAAAAATAGAATTTGCCATCTGGACCCAAGGTGAGAGAATGGACTCCATGGTCATCCTGAATTCCTTTAATATTTTGAAAAAGAATTTCTTTTTTATCAGCTTTGTCATCACCATCCGTATCGGTAAATTTCCATACATAAGGGCTTTGAGAAATTATTACTTCATTGTCCAGTACACAGATACCCAGAGGAGCATTGATTTCCGGCCCCTGGTAAAAGACTTTTGACACATCGGCTTTGCCATCACCATTGGTATCTTCTAAAATCATAATTCGATCTCCTTCAAATTTGGTTTTTACTGCTGAGATTTGTGGCCTGTAATTATAAGCTTCGCATACATATACCCTTCCTCTGTGATCTATATCGATATTAGTAGGGTTTTGCAACATGGGTTCGGAGGCAAATAAACTCAGTTCGTAATTAGTTAAAGCACTCACTCCTCTAATGGCATTGATGGCGTCGTGACGGGCCGCCGAATCCAGTATATCTTTTTTTACATCAGTGAGGTTGGTTACCGGCTTTTTACAATATAGAGACAGTAACATCAAGCAGAGTATGAAAAGAAAATTTTTCATGGTGGAGATAAATTATAAAGTCTGAATTTAATGAAATCTGATAGAATGATTAAATAATAAGTAGGATTTTACTTCAACCCAATCCTATGCAGCCCCGGTTTCCACTCATTTATCATCAGATTTTTAATTTCCTGGTAAGCTTCTGGCGCGGTGATAAAATTAACTGTGCCCAGGTCAATCATTAAAATTGGAAACTGTACTTCATTTCGAAAATATTCAAAATACATATTTTGCAGTCCCTGCAGATAATTGGATTCTATATTTTGCTCGTATGGCCTGCCCCGTCGAATAATTTGTTGTTTTAATATGTCCAACGGTCTGTGAAGATAAACCAGGATATCCGGATTCGGAATTTGCTCACTCAATATTTGATACATGTCATGAAAAAGCCTGTATTCTTCTTCGGGGAGGTTATTTTTAGCAAACAACAGGGTCTTGACAAATGTATAGTCTGATACAATATAGTCACTAAACATGTCGCGATGGTGAATGTGACTTTGCAATTGTTTAAATCGCTCAGCCATCAGGAAAAGTTCCATAGGAAACGCAAAGCGCTTTGGTTCTTTATAAAAATTAGGTAAAAATGGGTTATCTGCAAATTCCTCCAATACCAGTTTACATGCGATATCTTCGGCCAGCAATTCACAAAAAGTAGTTTTGCCGGCACCAATATTGCCTTCAATGCAAATATATTGATAAGGAATGGCTGCCGGCATTATCGTATTTTTTTTACCTGACCCTGATCTGTACAAGATGCAATCATCATTTGAATTGATTTCTTCGATTGAGGATGAATTAATCTTGGCTTTAATTCCTGTAATGGAATAAGAGTAAACATCCTGTCTTGCATCGCTTTATGCGGAACAGTCAGCGATTTGGTTTTAATTATTTCTTTCCCGCAAAAAAGAATATCTATATCTATTATTCTGGGACCCCAGTGCACAGATACCAATCGCCCCATGATCCGCTCTATGTTTTTGACAATTTCCAATATTTTCAAAGGCGGACGGGAGGAAATAATTTCCACTACCTGATTCATAAAATCAGGCTGTCGGGTATTGCCCCAGGCCGAGGTTTTGTATATAGAGGAAGCGTTTTTGATTTTAGCAAGTTGATTTGAAATGAGTCTTCGGGCAATTTTTAATTGAGATAGTGGATTATTGAGGTTAGACCCTAATAATAATAATACTGATCTGGAGCCTGCCATGTGTAAGTAATTACAAATATATTTAAAAACCTATAATATGAAAGTATTAATTCCTGCTTACCGGATCTGATTTCATTTCTCTTTTTTTAGCCGCCAGATGAATGGTCCAACAGATAAGCAAAAACAAACCCAGCATAAACAGTTGTGCTAATGTTCTGTAACCATTAGCCGGATGAATTACACGATTAACCATACCCGGGATATTTGACAATAATATCCACCCTAAAAATACTGGAGTAATGTATTGGATAATGTATTTGAAAAATAAAGGTACTTTGATGTCGGCTCCTCGGGTAATTTCCTCCCAACCTTTCTTCATGCCAAATACCCATGCAAATAAAATAAGTTCTACAAATGCAAATATGACTAATGCATAAGTGCCTGCCCAATTATCAAATTCATCAAATACGCCTTCATTGTAAAAAATAATGGTCGGCACTCCAAGCAGGAAAATGATAATACCACAAATGATTGCCCCCCGCTTCTGATTGATTTTGAACTCATCCTGTAAAAAACCTACTACAGGTGTCCCCATTGCAAGAGACGAGGTGATACCGGCTATAAACAAAAGGCCAAACCAACAAATTCCCGCTACGACAGCTAGTATAGGCCCCCAAGCCTGGAAAAGATAGGGTAGTGTCCTGAAGCCCAGTCCATATCCTCCAAGCGATTGCACTATGGCCTGCATCTGATCTACACCAAGGTAACCAATAGCTAATGGAATGATAATCGCACTGCCTAACACAATTTCTACAAATTCATTCATCCATCCTGCTGACATAGCTCCTAATGCAGTATCGTCATTTTCCCTTAGATAGGAAGCATAAGTTTGTATGGAGGCCATTCCCACAGCCAGGGTAAAAAATATTTGCCCCGCGGCAGCTATCCACACTGAAGGCTTCCAAATAGAAGAATAGTCCGGTGTGAATAAATATTTGATACCATCTGTACCTGCATTTATTGCTCCTTTTTCTCCCGGGCTTAAAAAAAGTGCCTCAGCAGCCAATATGATTCCAAATAGAATCAACAGAGGCATTCCTATTTTAGCCACTTTTTCTATACCGCCTTTTACACCTTTAGATAAAAAATAAATATTGCATATCAGGCAAAGAATATAAAAAATG
>CAYNIG010000278.1:0-6684 GCA_964396995.1 uncultured Saprospiraceae bacterium
ACGGTGATTTTACTTTCTAGCTTTTAATTGATTTCGGTTGCAGCATGAAAAGGTCAGCTTCCCTAATATTTTTTGTTCAGGTGGAATATTTAAATCAAATTACTGCAACTACTTTCCTCTAATGTCAACCAGCTTATTATAAAAAGAAAGTAAAGGTTGATCCAATACCACCTTCACCATACCGGTATCTAGACGGTTGGATCCGGATTCTGTCTTCATTTTAAATTTGATCTTGTGTATTACATAAGAATTTTTCTCGACTAATATGGAATAGTAATAAACTGTAAATTTTCCTATGGTGGGAGGTTTGCGTTTTAATTTAAATGAATCTCTTACTATATTCTGTGTTTTAGTAAAAAAATCAAGTGCAGTTGGAGTAAAAAATATCGTATCCAGCATACTTAGTTGATAATATTCTTTTGCCTGTATTATGGTGTCTTCTTGTTTTACCCAACAAGTAAAATCTTTTAGGGTATTTATCTTTTGAGTTGAAAAGGGAGGATAACCTTTGTAAAATAGATTTTGAAAAAAATTAAAAATTAATCCACCTCTTGTTAAAAAATAAGCCATACCTAAATTTACTGAATCTTCTTTTTGATTTGAAAAGGACATTTCATGATAGTGCCCGCGTACATCTGATTTGAATTTTGTAAATGTGAGTTCATGAATGAGTCTTTCCAGATCGCTTTCAGTAGTATGTAAATAGATGTCGTGACTATCGGTTGCCATCAACTGAATACTTCTAAAGCGTGACGGAGCTTCATCTTTGAATGAAGTAGTAATATTTAATGTCAGCTCAATGTTTTTAGCTTTTCTATATTGATCAACAATCCTGGTCATAATTTCGGGTCCAGACTGAGCAATTGATACGCTGGAACAAAATGCATTAAAACAAATAATGGGAGTAATTATCGTGTAAATGAAATTATAAGTCGAATTCATAGTAGTGATTGCCTTCTGAGTCTACTAACTTAATCTCCCTTACTCAAATAATCTTCAATCTCCGCTTTGGACACAGCCAGGGGTCTTGGATATTTATCTACCCATGCTCTGAATAAATTTTTTATTTCATCTGACCAATCACCATGTATCTGACCTGACGGATATTTATTTTGCTGTAATAAAACTCTTTCGTATTCATCACGCAAGCCTACTAAAGCAGACGATTTTGCTAACTCTTCGGCCAGGTGTGCAGGTATAAAAACCACTCCATATTCATTGGCAAATACGATATCTCCCGGAAATACCGTGACCTGACCAATGCGTATAGGAGTATTGATGCCAGTGGGAGTCATATCGCGGATATACGATGGGTCATGACCTTTTACCCAGGCATTAAATCCTTTGGTATCTTTCAGCTCCTGCATATCCCGTACCGAACCATAAAATACTACCCCTTTGCCAGTTTTACCTACGATAGCATTACCCAGGCTGGAACCTATAAGCGTTCCATCTTTTATTTTTCCAAATCCGTCCGCCACATAGATATCTCCTTTAGTAAGGATATCGATAGGCCAGAGATTATTCCCTCCTTTTTGAGACCTGCCCTCTGCTTTGCCCCATTTTTTTACTAACGAATCCAGATCCGGCCGGGAAGGTAAAAACTGGGCAGTCACTACTCTACCCACCATGGTCTCACCCGGTTTTAGTATGATCCAATCTTTCTCTACCTGGTTGCGATATCCTTTGCGACCAAGATATCCCCAAATTTGCTCAAGGGTGGCATGTTGCAGGCTTTCTATCAGTATATCGGGCACTTTAGGTCTGCCGTCGGCAGATCGCTCCCCTTTCCAAAGTGGTGTGATGGCTTTGATCTGATCGGGTGAAAAACCCAATTGCTGAGCAGATAAATATAAGGTGCACAGCATACCCAGTAATAAAAAACTAATTTTTCGCATTCGGAATCTGATTTAGTAATTATAAATATAAGTAAATGATTTATAAAATTCATATCTCCCGTTTCATCGTACTTTTATTCACATGATTAAATTCTTTTTATATCTGCTGATAGGGTTTTCCATCCTATCCTGTAAAAAAACAGACAAAACTGCTTTTCCCCCAGAATTGATTTCTTTTAAAGCTTTTCAGAGCAATCCGGTATTTAAGGGCACTGATTCAATACAAGATTGGGATGAAACCATCCGGGAAAGAGGATACATACTAAAAGAAGAAGATGGCTATCAAATGTGGTATACCGGGTATAAAAAATCGTGGGAATTGCCGCTGGCACTGGGTTATGCCACTTCGCCAGATGGTATTAACTGGACCAGGTATGCAGGCAACCCGATTTACGATTCACTTCATACGGAAGACATGATGGTAATCAAAGTGGATGGTATCTATCACATGTTTGCTGAAGGTAAAAACGATATAGCTCATCGTTTGAGTTCACCAGATCGAATTCATTGGCAGGAGCACGGTAGCCTTGATATCAGAAAAAAAGATGGAAGTCCGCTGGACCCCGGGCCTTTCGGTACTCCTTCCGTAATAAAAGAAGCTGATCAGTGGTATCTTTTTTATGAACGCAACGACTCTGCTGTATGGCTGGCCACCAGCAGGGATATGACGATATGGACTAATGTGCAGGACGAGCCGGTATTGAAAAAAGGTCCATCTGCATATGATCTGTACGGTGTGGCTATGAATCAAATCATCAAGTACAATGGTAGATACTATGGGTACTATCATGGCACTCCAGATGAGGATTGGTCTACCTGGAATGTAAATGTGGCCGTATCGGATGATAAAATTCATTGGACCAAGTATGAAAATAATCCACTACTGAAGGATAATAAGTCAAGTGGAATATTGGTACACGACGGTCTTGAATACAGGTTGTATTCCATGCATCCTCAGGTCTGTGTTCATTTTGCAGATATAAAATAAACTTATTTCTTCTTCTTATACCATTCCATAAAACTCTCTTGCGGTATCTGAGGCAATTCTCTGTTTTTTCCCCAGGTATTAAATGAATTATAAATCATCCACCGGGGAAGTTTTTTTATTGCAAATCGCATCAGCCTGGCCCATCGATTAAAGGATTTGGGATTACTCAGCACATTAGCTGCCTGGTTCATAGCCAGTTTTTTTGATGGATCCCCACCGGTTTCTTTTATTATTTCCTGCCGCCATTTATATAACTGAGCATGTATATCGATTTTTACCGGACATACATCAGAGCATGACCCGCACAATGACGATGCAAAAGGCAGATCTTTAAATTCTTTGATATTCCGGTTGGGCATAAGTATGGATCCAATAGGTCCCCCTACCGGTGTATGGTAACTAAACCCTCCTGTCCGGCGATATACGGGACAAGTATTGAGACAAGCAGAACACCTGATGCATTTAAGAGAATTGCGAAAATTCGCATTTTTCAATTGAGCGCTGCGGCCATTGTCTACTATTACCACATGCATTTCTGATCCTGGCTTAGGTTTACAAAAATGGGATGTATAGACTGATATTTTCTGTCCCGTTCCATTAGGTGCCAGTAATCTTACAAACACGCCCAGGTCCTGCCATCGCGGTATTATTTTTTCCATTCCCACACAGTGTATTTGCACCGGTGGTATATGGCATCCAAGATCAGCGTTTCCTTCATTAGTCACTATGACGATGGCACCGTTTTCGGCTACAGCAAAGTTTACCCCCGTAATACCTATTTGAGCAGCCACAAATTTTTCACGTAAATGAATCCGGGCTGCCCGGGTAAGATAAGTAGGGTCGTTATTTCCTTTTTCGGTATTCAATTCCTTATTAAAAAGCGCTGAAATCTCTTCTTTCTTAAGATGTATGGCAGGGGCCACAATATGGCTTGGTGGTTCATGTCGCATTTGTACTATTCTCTCGCCCAGGTCGGTATCTATAATTTCAATTCCGCGATGCTCGAGATATTCATTGAGACCACATTCCTCTGTGAGCATAGATTTGCTTTTCACCACACGAATCGCCTGGTGCCGATCTATGATGCTGTGCACTATTTTATTATGCTCCTCCGCTGTAGCAGCCCAATGTACATGCACCCCATTGGCGATTGCCTTTTTTTCAAATTCAATGAGGTATTCATCCATATGGGCTATCACATGTTCCTTTATGAGTGATGCCTGTTGGCGCAGCTCTTCCCATTCGGGTATTGATTTTACGGTAGCATCTCTTTTTTTTCGGAAATTAAACACCGCTTTATTGTGCCAGTCTACACGGGGTTCGTCTTTTAAATATTCGGTGCCAAGATCGACATGACTGATCATACCTGGTTATTTAAGATTTCTGCAATATGAATAACTTTAATTGGATACTTATTTCTGCGAATAATACCATCGAGATGCATCAGGCATGACATATCACCGGAAGTGATGTATTCTGCCTGAGTATGCAGTGAATCCAATACTTTATCTTTTCCCATTTTTACGGATAACGCTTCTTCATTTATTGCAAAGGTGCCTCCAAATCCACAACATTCATCGGCAATGGTTGTCTTTACCAGTTGAATGCCTTTGACCTTATTCAATAAATCTTCCCATTTGCTGTATTGGGGTAAATTTCGCTCACTGCTCTGTGCCATACGTAATCCGCGCAATCCATGACAACTCTGATGTATGCTTACTTTATGTGGGAAGGTGGTATTAAAATCATCTTTCTTCAATACATCTATCAAAAACTCTGTAAGATCTACTGTGTTTTTCCGGATATGCTGTACTTCGTCTGTTTGTGGAATTATATTATAATGCTTTCGTACATGATATACACAGCTGGCCGATGGTGCCACTATATAGTCATAGGATTTAAACAAGTGTACATAATGATGATAAGTATCAGCTGCTTTAGATTCAAATCCACTATTGGCAATGGGCTGGCCGCAACAGGTTTGATCCAGTGGCACATCGATATCCAGACCCAGCTTTGACAATAATTCATAGGTGGCTATGCCGACCTTTGGATAAAACTGATTGATATAACAAGGTATAAATAAAGCAACGCGCATGTGATCACGAATATAATAATTATATTTCATGCACCTCAGGTGGATATAATAATTCAGTTAAATGAATTATTCAAACCTTTCCGGTCATCAACTGAAATACCAGGTGAATCAAAGAACAACTAGTTTTAATTGTACTTTCAGTCACTTAATAATCAAACTATTGGTAGGGTTAAAACTAACAAATGCGTTTTCAATGGTCATTGCCGCAAAAAGGAGTGCACAGGAGGCTGGAAAATTTATCCAAAAAAAATCCTGCCAATGCTAATTACTGGCAGGACTATTATTTAGAGCCATGCGTTCGTTTTATGCTGAATGCAAGGCGATTAGGCTTTAGGCTCTTCTTCTTTATCGGCTTTGAGGTTTTCTGCAAAATCCTCTATTTTTTCAGCTACTACCTCAGAAACGGCACGTACAGTATCCACCACATCTTCCAATGTTTCACCCAGGGTAGTGCCAATGGCATCTATGATACTATCGTGATGAGCTACCGGTTTGCCGGTGATGGCTTCTGCTGCTTTATCCAATCTGCTGTCGTCTTTACGGGCCTCGGCTGCTTTTCTCATTTCTTCTTTGATACGATCTTCGGCGAAATGTTTAGCTGCTTCCAGTTTTTCTTTTTCAGCCCTGCGAATTTCTTTTACTTTTTCCTGCTCCTGACGCTTTTCCAGGTCGGCTTTGGTGGCATTCATGTCTTTTAGTTTTTCTTCTTTAGACTTGATGCGTTCTTCGATCATTTTTATTTTGGCCTGCCTGATTTGTGCCTCAAGCTGACCTTCAGAATTGGCAATTTTTCTTTTCTCAAATTCGAGGTCGCTGTAGTCGCGCTTTATAGATGATTGCATCTTGGCTAAAGCATCCACGAGCCCATCGAACCTGCGTGAAAGTCTGTCTGAGCCTGGAGCTCCGCCATCTTTTCCACTATTGCCAGATCGTCTTTCTTTTATTTGTTTAAACAAATTATCTATTTGATCCCAAATGCTTCCGCGGTCATTGCGATTCATTTCTGCTTTGTTGAGAGCGACCTGCAATTGTTTTAGCTCTTCAAAAATGGGTTGAAAGCTCAGACCTTTAGTTAATTTTTCATTTATATTTTCCAGTTTGGATTGAAACCTGGCTACCTGCTCTTTTGAGGTTCGGTCAAATTCATCATCAACCGCTTTGCGCAGTTTTTTCAGACTTTCAAATAATGAATTAGTACCATCTCTTAATATCTGGGCATGCTCTCTGAAAAGATTTCTTTCGCGTACCTGGTTTTGTACCCTATCCCAGAATCCTTTTAATTCATCCCAGAGTGCATTGTCGTATTTAAGTAGCTTTTCTGTCTTCTCTTTGAGGTCGGCAAATTCCTGTTCAAAACCCTGCTTTAGCTTATGTGATAAGACTATAAAATGCCATTCCGACTGTGCCCTGGAGATGATATCGTCTTTATCGGCTTTGAGGCCTTCAGACAATAATGATTCTGATGCGGTGAGTGCTTTTTCGGAGTGGATTACCGATTCAGGAAAGGATAGTTCCTTGTCGTTTCGCCATTCCTTCATCATGGCATTGGCAAAATCTTCGGTGACTACGGAAGAAGGGAAAATCCATTCGTGAACTTTGTTTTGATCGGGATCCAGTTGTAATGCTACCAGTACTTTTTCGTTAGATGCATTTGTGCCCCAAAAGACGATTCTAGTTTTCATGCGTATAATCTGTATTAC
>CAYNIG010000279.1:0-6678 GCA_964396995.1 uncultured Saprospiraceae bacterium
TTTTTAGCGATATTTCGCTTAATTCTTTATTATTTTTAATAGATTCCTCGATTACTGCATGATCGGTGAGTACATCAGCCTTCTCTTTCCTTACAGCAACCGTATGCTCATAATGGGCGGATGGCTTTCCATCCTTTGATACTACGGTCCATTTGTCCTGCATTGTTTTTACTTGTCTGGTTCCCATGTTTACCATTGGCTCCACGGCAATTACCATACCCTCTATTAATATAGCACCATTGCCTCTTTTGCCATAATTTGCTACATCAGGTGCTTCATGCAAATCTCTTCCCACTCCGTGTCCCACTAATTCCCTCACCACACCAAATCCTTTCTCTTTCTCTATATACTGTTGAATAACAAATCCAATGTCTCCAATTCTCTTGCCAGTAATACATTGACTTACAGCTAATTGAAGTGAATATTTTGTCGCGACACACAACTCTAACACCATCGGTTTAGGGTTACCCAAAATCACGGTATAAGCCACATCACCGTGAAATCCATTGAGATACGCTCCGCAATCTATAGAAATAACATCCCCATCTGTAAATGGTTTGTCGGATGGAAGGCCATGCACTACGGCATCGTTAATAGAAAGGCACAGTGAACCGGTAAAAGGTGGGTCGCCATACCCTTTAAATGAAGGCTCAGCCCCTCGGTCTCTTATAAATTCTTCTGCTACTTTATCTATTTGTTTGCCTGTAGAACCTGGCTTAATAAATTTTACAGCCTCGGCTATGGCTTCACAGGCTAATATTGAACTGGCTCTGATAAATTCAATTTGTTCATCTGATTTTATAATAATCTTGCCTTTAGTCACCTATTAGAACGTTTTATGAACCAGCTCCTATTGATGCTAAACCACTACCAGAAGTACGCCCTTTGATATTACCTGATTTAACCAATCCGTCGTACTTCCTCATAAGCAGATGGCTTTCAATTTGCTGTAAGGTATCCAAAGCTACTCCAACTAATATGAGTATTGTAGAGCCGCCAAAAAAGGCCGCAAAACTATTGTTAATTCCAAACATTTGAGCAAGACCTGGAGTGATAGCCAGTATAGCAAGCATTACGGCACCTGGTAAGGTGATTTTAGAGGTGATTGTATCGATAAACTCCGCGGTAGGCGACCCAGGTTTTACACCTGGTACAAATGCATTTTGCCTCTTCAGGTATTCTGAATATTGTTGACTATTGACGATAAGAGCAACATATACATAAGTGAATGCAATTACGAGAACAAAATAGATCACGTTATACAATACGGATGTGTAATCATTTAAGGAACGTACCCAGCCACTACTTGCAGCCGAATTGCCCATAAGAGACTGAGCTGCAAAACCGGGAAGGAACATGATGGCCTGAGCAAAAATGATCGGCATTACACCTGAAGCATTTAATTTAATTGGTAAATAGTCCCGGTTACCGCTTACTGGCAGCCCTGTTCGGCCAACCATTCTTTTGGCAAACTGTATTGGAATTTTTCTCACTCCCTGAACCAAAAGTATAGCCCCTAAAACAACCAATAATAAAGCAGCCAATTCTAGTATCAATACAAACATTCCTCCAGAACTAAATCGTTGAGTTACTTCAAAAATCAATGCTTGTGGTAACCTGGCTATAATTCCAATCATGATTAATAACGAAACGCCATTGCCAATCCCTTTGTCAGTAATCCTTTCGCCCAACCACATGGCAACCACTGTACCTGTAGCAAGTAAAATTGAATTTACAAAATAGAAAACGGATTTAGAAACTGTAGGGTCTATTGCATTGGATGCATTAATATAAGCCAGGTAAGTACCTCCCTGCAATAACGTAATAACCACGGTTAGTACCCTGGTAATCTGATTTAATTTTTTACGACCAGACTCACCTTCATGCTGCTGTAGTCTCTGAAAATATGGAAGTGCAAAACCCAAAAGTTGCACTATGATAGAAGCGGTAATATATGGCATAATACCCAATGCAAACACCGAGGCATTATTAAAAGCACCACCAGTATAGATATTGATCAGGTTCAATAAATCATTGGCTCCTCTATTGTCAGCAGCTGCTTTTAATTGGGAAGCCACCACTCCTGGCATTACAATATATGAACCAAATCTAAACACCGCCAATACTATCAAGGTAAATAGAATACGCTTTCTAAGCTCTTCTATTTTCCAAATATTTTTTAAGGTCTGTATAAAATTATTCATGTGTTGAATTAGATAATGGTGACAGAGCCACCTTTTTCTTCAATGGCTTTTTTTGCTGTGGCTGATGCGGCATGTGCCGTTACTGAAATAGCACTATTAACCTCCCCTCTGCCTAAAATCTTGATTTTTTGGCCAGGGTTGATGTAACCTGCTTTTGTAAAGGCTTTTATATCTATTACTTGAGTATTCTCCTCAGTGGCAAATCTCTGTAACTGATCAAGGTTCATTACCTCAAATTCTACTCTGGCCGGATTTTTAAATCCAATTTTTGGCAATCGCATTTGCAATGGCATCTGGCCCCCTTCAAAATTTCTTTTGGCCTTGTGACCTGATCTGGCTTTATGACCCTTATGGCCTCTTCCAGCGGTACCACCAGCACCAGTAGCAATACCTCTACCTCTCCTTTTATTATTTTTGGTTGAACCTTTTGCCGGTTTTAAACTACTTAGTTCCATGATACGAAATCGTTGATTGTGTTTAAAATTAAATATTTTCTACAGATACTAAATGAGATACTTTTTTGATCATACCTTCTATCTGTGGTGTAAGGTCATGTTCTGCTGTGCTTCTTACACCTTTTAAGCCTAATGCCTTAACAGTATTTTTTTGTCGCTCCGTTTTTTCTATTACGCTTTTTGTTTGCGTTATCTTCACCTTTGCCATAGTTACTATTGATTAACCGTTAAAAACTTTATCCAAATTCACTCTCCTTTGTTGTGCAATCTCCTGAGGTGACCTCATTTTCGATAATGCATCCAGAGTAGCTTTAATTACGTTATGTGGATTGGATGATCCCAATGATTTTCCCAGTACATTATGTACACCGGCCATATCCAATACGGCTCTCATGGCTCCACCGGCAATCACACCAGTTCCTTCTGAAGCCGGCTTTATCATCACTCTACCAGCTCCGTATTTACCAGTCTGAACATGCGGGATGGTGCCTTTATGAATATTTACTCTGATCAGGTTTTTCTTGGCATCATCTACAGCCTTAGCAATAGATTCCTGTACATCGCGTGCTTTGCCTAATCCATGGCCTACCACACCATTACCATCACCAACCACTACCACAGCAGCAAAACTAAATGTACGACCACCTTTGGTCACTTTAGCTACTCTGTTTAGAGCAACCATTTTTTCTTTGAGTTCTGCTTCTGCAGGTTTTACTCTTTTTACTAATTTTTTAGCCATCTCTATTGATTAATGCAAGTTAATATATTAGAATTTTAATCCGCCTTCACGTGCACCTTCTGCAAGTGATTTAATCCTGCCGTGATATAAATTTCCACCTCTGTCAAACACCACTGCTTCAATATTTTTTTCTTTAGCCTTAGCTGCAATTGCCAATCCTACCGCTTTTGCCTGATTCACCTTGTTGGTGGTTTTATCCACAGATTCTTCATGTGCGGAGGCCGAAGCCAAGGTGATGCCTTTATCATCATCAATCAATTGGGCATAAATAGATTTATTGGATCTGTAAACGGCCAATCGAGGTTTGTCTGCAGCACCCCGAATTTTTTTTCGGATGCGATATTGAATTTTCTTTTTATTTGAAGTTGCCATCTCTCCAGTTTAAATATTAAAGATGATTTGTATATTAATTGTAAATTATTTTGCTTTACCCGCTGCTTTTCCTGCTTTTCTGCGCAGGATTTCAGTGCTGTATTTAATACCTTTTCCTTTGTACGGTTCAGGTTTTCTGAAGGTACGCAATTTAGCCCCGATCTGACCTACTAATTGCTTATCTGCACCAGAGAGTTTAATTACCGGAGCCTTACCTTTTTCAGTTACCGTTTCCAATTTTATTTCGTCTGGTACATACATCACAATTGGATGTGAATGTCCAACTCCTATTTCCAACAGATTGCCGGTATTGCTGGCTCTGTAACCAACCCCTACAACCTCCATATCTTTGCTAAATCCACCGCTCACCCCTTTTATTATATTAGCCAGAATGGCACGGGTAGTACCGTGAAGAGCCTTATGCCTTTTTTGATCGGATGGCCTGGAAACCATAAGCAGGCCATTTTCCACTGAAATTTTCATGTCGTGGTTTACTTCCTGAGTCAAGGTTCCTTTTGCTCCTTTTATGGTGACTCTGTTTTTATCAATTTTTACCTCCACCCCTTTTGGTAATGAAATCGGTAATTTTCCAATTCGTGACATAACACTTTTCGTTTTACTGTTGATTATTAGAATATATAACACAATACCTCACCACCGATCTTCTGCGCCCTGGCTTGCTTGTCTGTCATGATTCCTTTGTTGGTAGACACAATAGCTATACCCAGACCCGAATTGACACGTGGCAACTCTTCTGAACCACTGTATTTTCTAAGTCCCGGGCGCGAAGCTCTATCCAATCGCTGGATTATGGGTAACCTGGTTACAGGGTCATATTTTAATGCAATGAGAATTTTTTCAAATTCGCCTTCTTTTTTATCGAACTTGTATTTGAGTATATAACCATTGTCATAAAGAATTTCAGTCATTCTTTTTTTCACATTGGATGAGGGTATTTCCACCATTCTATGACCAGCTGATTGAGCATTTCGTATGCGGGTCAGATAGTCTCCAATTGAATCCGTTACTGCCATACTAATTTATATTAAACTATTTCTTCAATTTATTTATTTACTGTTACCAGCTTGATTTGGTTACTCCTGGAATTTTTCCATACAGAGCCATCTCTCTGAAAGTGACCCTTGAGACTCCAAATTTCCTGATGTATCCTTTGGGCCTTCCCGTAAGCATACATCTATTTTTATGCCTCACCGGCGAAGCATTTTTTGGTAGTTTGTCCAGAGCTTCGTAATCACCTTCTTTTTTGAGTTTCGCGCGCAGGTCGGCATACTTTGCTATTAGTACTTCACGCTTTTTTTGTCTTGCTATGACAGATGTTTTTGCCATGATCTAACTAATTAATTTTTTTGATTTTTAAAAGGAAAACCTAATGCAGTCAATAGTGCAGCAGCTTCTTTATCTGTTTTGGCGGAAGTAACTATAGAAATATCCAGTCCTGAGATTTTACTGATTTTGTCGAGATCAATTTCGGGGAAAATAATTTGCTCAGTAATACCCAGAGTATAGTTACCCCGGCCATCAAAACTTTTATCGTTGATGCCTCTGAAGTCTCTTACCCGCGGCAAAGCCACTGCAATGAGCCTATCCAAAAACTCGTACATTCTATCGCCACGAAGTGTAACTCTGGCTCCGATAGCCATGTTTTCTCTCAATTTAAAATTAGAGATGGCTTTTTTAGATTTAGTAGGTACTGCTTTTTGGCCAGCAATCAAAGACATTTCATTTACTGCTATATCTACTGTTTTCCTGTCTTGGGTAGCCTCACCCACTCCCTGGTTGATGCACACCTTCAGTAATCTGGGCACTTGCATAACGGTGGTGTACTTAAATTGTTCTGTGAGTTTAGGTATCACAGAATCAATATATTGTTGTCTTAATCTAGGCGTATATTTCATGATAGACTATTACTTTATAGTTTGACCTGATTTTTTTGCGTAACGAACTGATTTTCCATTTTCCTTTCTTCTTCCAACTCTCGTGGCTTCACCAGATTTGGGATCTACCAGCATCAATTTTGAGATATAGATTGGCGCGGGTATTTCACGTATTCCTCCTGGATTGTTATTTGTGGGTTTAGTGTGCCTTTTTACCAGGTTCACATCGGTTACTACTGCTTTCAATGATTCTTTCATTATTTTCTGGACTTCCCCTTTTTTTCCTTTTTGGTCGCCAGATATTACGATTACCTGATCTCCCTTCTTCAAGTTGAGCTTGGGAGCAAATCTCTTGGTGGTAATTTTATTTTTTGTTATCATCTTATTACAAGTTGAATTCTAAATCAATAATTATAATACTTCAGGTGCTAAGGACACTATTCGCATGTAATTCTTATCTCTAAGTTCACGCGCCACAGGGCCAAAAATCCTTGTCCCTCTGGGTTCATCAGCATTAGTCAATAAAACAACTGCATTGTCATCAAATCGGATATATGAACCATCTTTACGGTGGATGGGATGGGAGGTTCTCACAATTACTGCTTTAGAAACAGTACCTTTTTTGATGCCACCTGTTGGTGTGGCATCCTTTACCGTAACAACAATTACATCACCCACACCAGCATATCTGCGACGAGTACTACCCAATACGCGGATACACTGAACTATCTTAGCGCCGCTGTTATCTGCCACATTTAATTTTGTTTCTGTTTGTATCATGATAGCCTATGTTTTAAATAGGGTTATTTTATAAAATTTAAATTTTACTTAGCTCTTTCGATTATTTGTACCAATCTCCAGCTTTTATTTTTGCTTAAAGGCCTGGTTTCCATGATCAAAACGGTATCACCTTCTTTGCACTCATTTTTTTCATCATGAGCCATGAATTTGCTGGTTTTGTGCATGAATTTACCATACTTTGGGTGCTTCACTTTTCTGTCTAATGTAACCGT
>CAYNIG010000280.1:0-6673 GCA_964396995.1 uncultured Saprospiraceae bacterium
TTATTTCAAAGTGCTGGAGCACACCCCAAGTTACCCATATTAAATTCGTCATTTTTTACTTAATAAGTTCAACCGAATATGGTAGCTATTTCTATTGCATCCGCAGCTCCTATCGGTTTGGGTAATTTAAGCATCAAACGCTTGCCTGTTTTTTTATGTCAATAAACTTTAAAAATGGAAAAACGGACGCACCAAGGAGATCTTGAGTACAGATGATTTAAATTTTAATGCCTCTGTGCTACAAAGTTTAAAGGAATTCTTTAGCTTTGAAAGAAAGAATCTGCAATTCACATGACTACCAGTAAATCAAAAGCAAAACCTAAAGCACCAAAAGGTAAGGGCGATGTAAAGCAAATGAAAAACTTTTTTACCATTGTAGGTATCATCGCTGTTATTCTATTCTTTCTCATCTATATGATCTTTCAAAGTACATGAAACTAAGTCTTGATGTTGCAGTACCTTCTTCCCATGCATGGATAGATACTGTGCTTCACGATTTTAATTCTTTCCTGCAGGATCATGCTGACTGCGAACGAAAAGCCAGTGCAATGGCGATGAGTATGGTTGCCAAATATCCGGATCGGAGTGAAATTATCCCGGATCTCATTGAAACAGCTATAGAAGAACTTGACCATTTCAATCAGGTTTATCACATTATGAAAGAAAGAGGTGTATCCTTGCCATCCTCTATGCAGGAAGACCCCTATATAAAAGCGCTGCTGTCACAAATGAAAACACCGGTACTACAACGCTTTCTTGATCGCTTGTTGGTTGGGTCACTGGTAGAAATGAGGGGGGCGGAAAGATTCAAAATGATTGAAGAGAACCTCAACGACCCCGAATTAAAAAAATTTTATAAAATGCTTTGGACATCAGAAGCCAAGCACGGAAATATCTATGTAAAAATGGCATTGAATTATTTTACCCACAATGAAGTATACCAACGACTTCATTGGTGGGTGGAAAAAGAGGCTGAAATTATTTCTGTATTACCGTTGCGCCCTGCGCTTCACTAAAAGAAACAAGATCAAGAATACTGTGCTTTTAAATTATTTTTTAGTTCTTATTTATGCAATTCAGATCTTCAAAAGCTTCTTTCAATCTTTTCTTGAAATTCTCTTCCCCGCTTCTCAGCCATTTTCTGGGATCATAAGTACTCTTATTGGGTTTGTCTGCCCCCTCGGGATTACCCAGTTGTGATTGGAGATAGTCCTTCTTTTTATCATAATAATTCTTAACACCTTCCCAGAATGCCCATTGCATATCGGTATCAATATTCATTTTTATTGCACCATAACTGATGGCTTCCCTGATATCTTCCCGAGAACAACCGGATCCGCCGTGGAATACAAAATTTACTGGTTGATCAATAGTAGTCTTATATTGATCTTTAATATAGTTTTGAGAATTTTTAAGAATGATGGGTTTCAAGGTAACATTTCCGGGAGCATATACTCCATGTACATTACCAAATGCCGCAGCGATAGTAAATGTGTTAGCGATCTTGGAAAGCTCCTCGTAAGCCTGAGCGACATGTTCTGGCTGAGTATACAGTTTATCATTGTCTACTCCACTGTTGTCTACCCCATCTTCTTCGCCTCCCGTCACACCCAGTTCTATTTCAATACCGGTGCCGATACGGGCCATTCTCTTAAAATACTTTTTTGAAGTGGAAATATTTTCGTGTATGGGTTCTTCACTGAGATCCAGCATATGACTGCTAAAAAGCGGTATGCCCCTTGTTTTAAAAAATTTTTCCCCAACATCCAACAAACCATCAATCCAGGGTAATAAATTTTTTGCACAATGATCAGTATGTATTACCACCGGAACCCCATAAGCTTTAGCCATAAGATGAATATGAATGGCACCGGATACCGCACCCAATATGGCAGCCTGTTGCACATCATTTTTAAGGCCTTTTCCTGCTACAAATGATGCACCCCCATTTGAAAACTGTATAATCACAGGACTGTTGACTTCTTTGGCTGTTTCCAATACGGCATTGATGGTATTGGTACCTGTTACGTTGACAGCTGGAATAGCAAAATTATCTGCATTGGCATAGTCATATAAATCTTTCAGTGCTGCACCGTGAATTACACCAGGCTTCAGTTTTGTATTGATCATAAAAAGGAATTGAATATTGAATTTATATTGTTTATTATTAAAATTTTAAATCACACCGAGAGAACTGAGGTACCGTTCTGCATCCAGTGCTGCCATACATCCGGTGCCGGCTGCAGTCACAGCTTGTCTGTATACTTTATCCTGAGCATCACCACTGGCAAATACACCCTCTATATTCGTTTTGGAAGTACCCGGTACAGTAATCAGGTAACCGCTTTCATCCATATTGAGCCAGCCTTTAAATATATCTGTATTGGGCTTATGGCCAATAGCAACGAACAAGCCGGTAACCTCCAAAGTAGAAACTTCTCCGGATTGAGTATTCTTTAAAGTCAAGGAATTTACTCCTTTCTCTCCACCATTAATCTCTACAGTTTCTGTATTCCAAAGCACCTGGAGATTACTTGTGTTTAATACCCTCTCCTGCATGATCCTGGAGGCCCGTAATTCATCTCTTCTGACTATGAGTGTCACTTTCTTACACAGTTTTGACAAATAAATAGCCTCTTCAGTGGCTGTGTCTCCCCCACCTACTACAGCTACTTCCTTACCTCTGAAGAAAAAACCGTCACATACCGCGCAGGCACTTACTCCCCTGTTCATAAAGGTTTTTTCTGAAGGTAAGCCTAACCATTTGGCACTGGCACCGGTGGCTACAATCACTGCATCTGCTTCAATTTTCAGCTCTGCTTCAGATATCAGTATGTGTTTAGGACCTGTGAAGTCAACTTTTTCTATTCGTTCATATCGCAGTATTGTACCAAATCGTTCAGCTTGTCTTCTCAGGTCTTCCATTAATTCTGGTCCTAAAATGCCCTGTGGGTATCCGGGAAAGTTTTCAACTTCGGAGGTCAAGGTCAGCTGTCCCCCTGGTTCGGTTCCCGTATACATTAAAGGCTGCATGCCAGCACGCGCAGCATAAATGGCAGCTGTATATCCTGCAGGTCCGGAGCCAATAATCACACAATGATGTTTTTCCATAAAGAGGCGCAAATTTAAAAGATTTCAACATGATTTTTTTAGAATAGCTGAGAATTGCTGATTCCACTATTTTTCGTCTGTAAAAAACATATGTTGAACGATTTTTTTTTGAATTACGCGTAAATAGTGGTTAGTTCGTATTATGAATCACCTCATAGACTGGTATTCAAAAGGATTTTGGCTTGCAGCCTTCTCTCTTATTTTCTGGCACTATGTCAGGGAGAAGGAAGGTTGGTCTAAACTCGCTCAGTTGGGCTTGGTGTTGGGAATCACTATTTATGCTATCTCCTTTTCATTCGTGCAGGTTACAGCCACTTCCAAGTTATTACTGCTCACCAAAGATTTATTGCTATTGGGGTTTACTTCATTACTTTTCCAGTCCATCCGCAAATACAAACGATTGTATTGGTTGGCTGTAATCCTCCTCTACGCTCTGTCGAGATTATTTATCAGCCAATGGCACAAAAACGAATTTGCAACAAATAAAGATGTAATCAACGTAGAAAATGAATGGGAACTATTAGTTACCCTGGATAGTAAAAATGGAATTGAGAGCCTGAAGACCTTTGTGGAAAAAAATGATTTGATTCTGAAACCTGCTTTCATATTAGATGACGAATCAGGCACTTCCCTGGATGATTATTATGCAATAGAAATACCCGAAGACCAGGAAAAAAACATAGTGGATATTAAAGCTCAGTTGAGTGTCCTGAAACATGTTGAATGGATTGAAGACAATGAATTGATAACTGTAGAGCCTGACATACCTTCTCATGAAATCAACCGAAATTTCAAACCAATGGTAAATGATCCTTATGTGAATAAACAATGGGCCGTGGAAATATTGGGATGGAATAAAGTGGTAGAATTATATCAAACTGGCAAGCTCAAACCAAAAAAGAAATCAAGGATTTTTATACTCGATACAGGGGTTGATGGAAATCATGAAGATCTGAAGGAATCTTACGTATCCCTTGATAAAAGTTACGACAGTGATGATAAAGGACATGGATCGCATGTAGCCGGCATTGCAGCTGCCACTTCCAATAATGCCAAAGGTATCAGCTCAGTGTTCCCAGGAAATGAATTTACCTCAATCACCAGTATAAAGGTACTGGGACGGTTTGGTGCGGGTACCCAGCGAGATATCATAAACGGAATGCTTAAAGCAGTCGACAATGGGGCAACAGTAATAAATATGTCACTTGGTGGTCGAAGCCTTGATTCCAGGCAAAAAGCATATGATGATGCTGTATCCTATGCTAACAAAAAAGGTTGTATAGTGGTGGTGGCTGCCGGAAATGACAACGCGGATGCGAGAAACTATGCCCCGGCCAATGCTCAAGGTGTCATTACCGTTGCTGCCATAGACTCTTCTCTTAGTAAAGCCTCTTTTTCTAATTCAGTAGAGTTTATAAAATATAAAATTGCTGCACCCGGAGCAGACATTTACAGCACCATACCCGGAAATCAATATGCCCCTTTCAATGGTACCAGTATGGCCTCTCCTTATGTTGCCGGACTAGTGGCATTGATTAAAAGTATAAAACCAGAGCTCAACACAGAAGGTGTTTATGATTTAATATACAATTCCGGCTTGGAAAGTACCAACACCAAGATTACAGGCAAAGTGATCAATGCAGGAAGCGTATTGGATAGACTCTTGCAGCAGAATTAATCTGATCCCGGGCTTATTGCTTTTTTTATCCACTGGACCATTTTGGATACATCATTTATGCCAAATACATGCACATGAGCCTGAGTATAAAAAGGCATTCGCTCTGACAACTTACCGATTATAAAATTTTGCAAGCCGGTTTCGTCGAATCCTTTGATAAGCGGTCGTTGGTCCAATTCTGATCTTAATCTTTCCACCAGTGTTTCAACAGTGCAATCAATAAAAATAGTCAGCCCAATGGAGTTCATCCACTGTATATTGTCGTAAAAGCAAGGTGCTCCACCGCCGGTAGCTATTAAAGAATTGGTTGCTGATTCCAGGGAATGAAGTGCATTCCTTTCTTTTTCCCTGAAACCATGTTCACCGAATTTTCCAAAAATCTCGGTGATGGGCATATTGCATTGACTCTCTATCACTTTATCCAAATCAACAAAATCATAGCCAATATCGGCAGCTAAAGCCTTACCCAATGTAGACTTACCGCTACCCATAAATCCGATCAGGAAAATCCGGGATACCATTTCTCGTGCAATATATTATTTTTGTATTTTAAATTATCTAAATAAATATTATAAAATGCTATTTACCATGTATTTACAAGCTTCAGGGGCAGGAGGAAATATCTTTAATTTGCTTTTATTCCCGCTCTTATTGGTTATCATGTATTTCTTTTTTATCAGACCGCAGCAAAAAAGGCAGAAAGATCAAGTGAAATTTCAATCCGAAATTAAAAAAGGGGATGAAGTGGTAACCATGAGTGGTATCATCGGCCGGGTAAATAAAATTGAGGGAGATATAGTTTCATTGCAAATCGACACCAAATCGTATGTAAATATTGTAAAAAGTGCAATTTCTAAGGACATGACTGAATCGTATAGAAAAGGTACACCCGCTAAAATGGAATGACGAAAACATAAACATCCGGTTGTAGCCTTATTTTCTCAATGCCATCCGTGTTTTATGATGTTTTGCCTTGCTAGTTTCAATTGATTTCACAGGAAATAAGATAGTAATGCCTTCTTCGTTTTCCAATTAATGCACGAAGATACCGGGGCAATACCAGCACTTCACCGGAATAGAAAGACATCAAATATAAAAGGGAATCGTTTCCGATTCCCTTTTGTATTATTATGAATTGAATCAAATTTTACTTCATTCCCTGACTATACCGGAGCTTCATTCTTCACGAGCAGTTGAAAGCCGTTACCGTGTATATTTACTATTTCCAGATTTGGATCCTCTTTGAGATATTTCCTCAGTTTTGTTACAAACACATCCATACTTCTGGCTGTAAAATAATTATCTTCTCCCCATATTTTGGTCAAAGCCTCCGATCTTGCCAATACATCATTTTTATACATGCAAAACATTCTGAGCAAATGAGCTTCTTTTGGTGAAAGCTTATCTTTTTTATTTGTATCAGCATGTATTAATAGCCTAAGAGGATAATTAAAATGATATTTACCTATGGTGAATTCTTTTATTTCTTCTCTTGGATCAGCTGCTTTTTTACTTCGTTTGAGTATGGCTTGGATTCTGTAAAGCAATTCTTCAGAGTTAAACGGCTTGGATATATAATCATCCGCCCCGGTCTTGAATCCCTCCAGAATATCTTGTTTTAAGGTTTTTGCAGTAAGGAATACAATAGGAATTTCTGCATCCTTTTGGCGCACTTCTTTAGCCAGTGTGAAACCATCTTTTTTGGGCATCATCACATCAAAAATGCAAAGGTCAAAAGTACCTTTTTTAAAGGCTTCGTATCCTTCTGCACCGTCTGTGGCTAAGGTAACATCAAAATCGTGCATTTCAAGATAAGATCTTAAAACATCACCAAAGTTTTGATCGTCTTCTACTAATAAGATTTTATTGTTCGTTTTAACCATA
>CAYNIG010000281.1:0-6633 GCA_964396995.1 uncultured Saprospiraceae bacterium
GGTGATACGCTGACTCACTTCGGTGTTGCCACCCACTACGGCAGGACATTTTTCAGGATTTAATTCAAACCGGGGAGTGATAAAGCTTCTGGGGGATGTGATTTTTACTTTTTTCATCAATCCATCATTAAGAGGGACATTTTTTCCTATTAATAACCTCAATACATAGACGATGGTACTGTATACAATGGCCAGGTTAGAATTTAAATTGCCGGGATGCACCGCACTGCTACCACTGAAATCAAAATGCATTTGTTTATCCCTTATGCGTATTGCAAGATTTATTGTACTTCCATCATCCATGTATTCTGAAGCACGGTAAATTTGATTTTTGTTGTTCGCAATAAATTCTGAAATTAAGTTATCGCTTTGTTTCAGAATGTTATACATTTCTTTGTTTAGGTATTCTGAAGAGTATTCATCGCATAGAGACTGCAACTCTTTTTCACCTGTACTCAGTGCCTGTATGGCGGCCATGATATCCAATATATTTGTTTGTGGGTCTCTTGAAGGATATAGGTTATTCGCCAATTTTTGTTTTATCTCCTCCATTTTCGAAACCCCTTTTTTATAAATGTATGTTGGAGGAAAGACTATACCTTCTTCAGCTAATTTCGTGGCATCCGTAGGCATCGACCCTGGCGTTTTACCGCCTATTTCTGCATGATGAGCCCTGTTAATTACATAGCCTATTAATTTATGATTCTTAAACACACCCTTTAGTAAGGTAAGATCGGGCAGGTGAGATCCACCATACAATGGGTGATTGGTCAAAATAATATCCCCTTCATCCAGTGGATAATCTTTTATGATGGTTCTGGCACAAATACCTAAACTGCCCAAATGGACCGGGATATGCGGTGCATTGGCTATCAAAAAACCTTTGTTATTCAACAAGGCACATGAAAAGTCAAGCCTTTCTTTTACATTCACCGAGAAGGCAGACCGTTGCAATTGGACTCCCATTTGTTCGGCAATGGATTTAAATCGGTTGCTGAATAGTTCCAGTTCTATTTTTTTATCCCATTTTTGATGTGATGATGTTTTTTGTTTTTTGGTTACCATCAGATCTTTATTTGTCTGAACAATTGCTTGCCAACCGGCGGCAATAAATACGGTGGCTTGGTTATGATAAACGATGGATGGCCCTGTGATTTTATTACCTCGTTTTAAATTATGCCAGTATAAAACACTATTTGGGGTGTGTACCGCATTGGCTTCGTAGATTATTTTTATTTTTTTCTTTTTATTTGACTTCACCGGAAGAGTGAGTGTAATTTTTTCTATTTCTATGGGTTTGTCAAATTGGACTCCAAATTGCTGTTTAAATATATTTTCAAATTTTGATTTAAGGTTGTTGGAATAATTTACTTCAATGGTTTCATTTTGGCCCAGGTACCTCATGTACACTTTTTTAATAGCATGGTGTAGATTCCTCATATCAGCCCGTATCTGTCCGTATAATTTTTTAAATTCGTTTTTGAGTAGTGCACTTGAATAAAGTTGATTCAATTGTTTTATATACAATTTATCCTGGGATGATTTGGAAATCCCCAGGGCGCTGAAAACTCCGGAGTCAAAAGGAATCAAAATCCTGTTCATCCTTAAAATTTCAGCTATACCACACGCATGAAGGCCACCTGCTCCACCAAATACCAAAAGAGTGTAATTGCTCGTATTGTACCCTTTGGCTATTGAAATTTTCTTAATAGCATCGGCCATTTTTTCATTTGCTATTTTTTCTATGCCCTGTAAAATACTTTTTGCTTTTGTTGACGGGATATTCTTTAGGCCAGCCTTAAATACTAATTCCCTAAATTTTAGTTCTGCTGCTTCTTTTGATATTGGGATATTAAATTCTTTTAACACCAGTCGATCCAATAATAAATTAAGGTCGGTGATGGTGAATGGTCCTTGTTGATTATAACACGCAGGGCCGGGATAGGCACCTGCACTTTCTGGTCCTACGGTAAAAGCACCATTCCTGAAATCAACTATACTACCCCCTCCTGCGGCCACGGTTTCTATTTCAAAAGAGGGCGATGCGATCTGGTGTTCGCCAATCTTTGAAAAATACCGCAAGGTTGCTTTTGAATCAATCCTGGCAGTATCGGTGGAGGTACCACCCATATCAAACGTGATCAATTGTCGGATATCATAGATGGTTGAAAAATATTCTGAAGCTTTTATTCCTCCAGCCGGACCGCTGAACAAGCTGTCTTTAGGGTTATACTCTTGCTGGTTTATTAGTTGCCCTGAAGAACTAATAAAATGCAAATCATTTTTATGAATTTTTTTTAAAAGCGACTGGATAAAATTATTCATCAAAGGAGAGAGGTAAGCATTGCATACGGTGGTCTCTGCGCGGGGGAGAAAATGTATGGTGGGTTGCAGGTGGGAAGAAATGGAAATATTTACATATCCTTTTTTATGTAATTCCTTTTTTATCGTAATTTCATGTATAGGGAATCTATACGAATGCAATAAAGAAATGGCGATTGGAATGGTCTTGTCCTTTGGCAGTTTTGTACTTATATTATTGATGTGAGATAAAGTCAACTCTGTAAGAATTTTACCGGTTGCATCCATTCTGGCTTTTGTTTCAATTACCTGACCATGTAATAAGACGGGCTCAGGAATTTCAAGTTGGAAAATATTGGGCCTCTGTTGTGTTTTGATGTATAATAAGTCTTTGAATCCCGTATTCGTAATCCAAACGCAAGAGATACCTTTGTGCTCTAATAGTGCATTGGTAGCCTTGGTTGTTCCCACTCTAAGTTCTACCTCTTTTAAATCCTTATCCAGGGGGATTCCGGTAAGTAAGTGTGCGGCAAAAACAGGAGCCTCGTGCCCGATAGAGATATCCAAGATCCCTCCAGAGTGTATATTCAATGGCGATGAAAATTCCAACGCATTATTTTGATCATCAAATGATTTAATAATTGCATTTTGATTGGCCCAATCCACTTTGGCGCCAGTCAGCACATGTGGAAAGGGTAATTTCCAATTTTGTTCAATTTCTATAGTATTAGAATTGATCTGGCGAACTGCTTTACACCTAAGTACACCGATACTTAAAAGTTTTACGGTACATTTTTTTTTCCCATCTTGGATGACGGCGTCACAATAGGTGCCACCTACATCCACGCTCACTATTTTCTTATTTGCCTTCATGACTAATATTAATATTTGTTATTGGAGGAGCTATTTTTGCAAAGTCACAAAGCTCGCTAAGATTTAGCCTTTGGCAAATATATTTAGCAATTGAAAAACAGAAAAACCTTTTTCATAATACCTAATTTTGTTCCATGCAATCTTCAAGTCCGAAAATATTGATTCTTTTGGGAATAATTATCGTATTGATTGGAGTCATTTGGTTATATGGGGGGAAATATTTTTATTGGGTCGGGCGATTACCCGGGGATATTAAAATAGAAAAAGAGAATTTTAAGTTTTATTTTCCCATCACCACTATGATTTTGGCAAGCATCCTATTTTCACTTATTCTTAGACTTTGGCGTTGGTTGTCTTAAATTATCTCTGTTTTTCGTTAGGGATTGGTTAATATCCGGGCAAACTAATTGGTATTCCCGGTTCTTTGCAATATATGAATATATTAGATTTTTTCGTAATATTACCCCGAAAATAGAAGCATGAAAAATTTTGCCCTTATTGGCGCTGCCGGGTTTATTGCCCCAAGGCATTTGAAAGCGATAAAAGAGACTGGAAATAATCTGATAGCTGCTGTAGACAAATTTGATTCGGTAGGTATTATGGACAGCTATTTTCCTGATTGTCATTTTTTTACAGAGTTTGAACGCTTTGACCGGCATATAGAAAAAATAAAGTTAAAAGGGACCTCGCTGGACTATGTATCTGTGTGTTCGCCCAATTATTTGCATGATGCACATATCCGATTTGGATTACGACAGGGGGCTACTGTAATTTGTGAAAAACCTATAGTGTTGAACCCATGGAATATAGATGCATTATTAGAAAAGGAAAAGGAGACTGGCCATCGGGTATATACGATACTTCAATTGAGATTGCATCCCAGTATAATCGCGTTAAGAGATCAGGTAGCCGCCAAGCCTACCGTATTTAGAGAAATGGATCTGCGTTACATCACCTCACGAGGCAGGTGGTACCATACAAGCTGGAAGGGAGAGGTAAGTAAAAGCGGCGGAATAGCTACCAATATTGGGGTACATTTTTTTGATATGCTGTGCTGGATTTTTGGTGATGTGAAGGATATTGAAGTCCTTTTACATACTTCGGATACGGCGGAAGGTGTTTTGCATTTTGAACATGCAAGGGTGAAGTGGTTTTTGAGTATAAATGAAAGTACAATACCTGAAGAAGTGCGTGCCGCTGGGAAAAGAACATTCCGGAAAATTACGATTGACGGTGATGCATTTGAATTCAGCGAAGGATTTACTGACCTCCATACCAGAAGCTATGAGGAAATCTTGAAAGGAAAGGGTTTTGGCCTGGAAGATACCAGGAAATCTATTGAAATTGTATCTGCTATCAGAAATAAGAATAAATAATTAATCATTCATTTTTTTACCGGATAAATTATGAAATTTAATATTGGAGCTTTGCTCAAAATTCATTTGCCCATACTCCTGGCTTTTTTCATTATCTCATTATTTTATTTCCTTCCTGAATTGCAAAATAAGGAGTTGAGGCAAGGAGATGTACTGAGTTGGAAAGCATCGGCTAGCGAAGCATTGGAATACAATAAAAAACATGCTGAACCTACGATGTGGGCCAATAATATGTTTTCCGGAATGCCCATGTATCAGACCGTGAGCCCTATCAAGCTGAATTTGGTTGATTATATTGATGGCATCACCCATTTTTTTTCTGCTAATAATATCTTAAGATGGTCTGGTGCTTTAATCGTAGCTTATATCGGTTTTTTATTATTGGGAATTTCACCGTGGATTGCTGCCATTGGTGCCTTTTTAGTTACTTTTAATACAGGCAACTTTACTCTATTGGAAGCAGGACATACAAGTAAACTTAGGGTAATTGAATATACTGTTGTATTGATTGCCGGTGTAATTCTTGTATTCAAAAAGAGATATTGGTTGGGAGGTGCTGTTTATGCCACTGCTCTTGCATTGCAGATTACTCACAACCATATTCAAATGACCTATTTTATCATGCTTACCTTATTGCCATTGGTATTGATTTTTGGTTTTCAAATGATTCGAAATAAAGATCAAAAGTCATTGATATTAGCCATTGCAGTTTTAGGATTAGGTACAGTATTAGGCTTGGCTACATCGGCAGGGAGAGTAATTACTACTGTGCAATACGCAAAAGATTCTATGCGCGGAGGTTCAATTCTAACCAATGCTAATAATGTAGCCTCTACATCCGAAGTTAACAAAGGTGGTTTGCAATGGGATTATGCAATGGGTTGGAGCAATGGATGGGGCGATTTGCTTTCTGGATTTATTCCTGGTGTGGTGGGAGGAGGTTCCGGTGAAAAAGTAAGCACCAATAGCTCATTGAAAAAGTCAATGCAGAAAGCACGAGTTTCCATTTCACAAAACCCCCGTATGCCCATGTATTTTGGGGAATTGCCTTTTACTTCAGGCCCATTTTACTTTGGCATTGTTTGTTTCTTTTTATTTCTGGTAGGCGTATTCTATTTAAAATCTCCCTTTAAGTGGTGGCTGGTGACAGCGGTCGTTTTAACCATGCTGATGTCTATGGGAAAAAATTTCAGCATTCTGAATAGGTTCCTATTCGATTATTTGCCTTATTTTAATAAATTCAGGACACCCAATTCAGTATTAACCATTACCTCTATCCTTATTCCTGTTTTAGCAATTTACACTTTAAACGATTTGTACCTTAATAAACTGGATATCAACAGACTTAAAAGATCCTTGATGATATCAGCAGGCATATTGGCGACGGTTTGCCTGGTAATTTGGTTCATGGGACCTTCTTTTTGGGATACACAAAAAGGATTAAATCCACAAATGGCATTGATCGGAGATTGGAGAGAATCATTGATGAAATCCGATGCTATGCGATCCTTATTCTTTGTGCTGGCCAGTGCAGCCTTGCTGTATTTTTGGATGACTAAAAAAGTCAAAAACAACTATTTGATACTGGGATGTGCATCTTTGTTTTTATTAGATGTAATTCCAATTAATCGAAGATACATATCCGAAGAGGATTTTAGTGCCAAAAAGAAAACTGCCGATGCCTATGCTCCCCGCAAAGTGGATTTACAAATAAAACAAGACCCTGCACTTTATTACCGTGTAATGGATAATAGTATTGATACTTACAATAGTTCATTCGCTTCTAACTTTCATAAAACAATAGGAGGCTACCATCCGGCCAAACTCAGGAGATACCAGGATATGATAGATCATTATATCCAAAATGAAAATCAGAGCCTGGCACAACAATTAAATGCGGCCATGGGGAATGACTCACTCACGAGGGTAGTTTTTAGCAGTTTAAATGTGCTGAATGCATTAAATGCAAAATATTTCATTTTTGGAAACCCGGGAGCTGAAGGTGTGGTAGTGAATCCAGTAGCCAATGGCAATGCATGGTTTGTAAATAGCATCAAATGGGTAAATTCACCGGATGAAGAAA
>CAYNIG010000282.1:0-6633 GCA_964396995.1 uncultured Saprospiraceae bacterium
TTCCTTCTCCCAGGGGACAACCTTCTTTTTTTAACGATCCATTTTTTAAGACCCATTTGAAATCCTTTATAGGCAATGCAGTGATATAAGGTGCAATCAGTCTAAAACCTGTTTCCCAATTTACACCACTTTCGGCAGTATCGTGGTTCACATCGTATTGTACACCTGTAAATGAAGAATTTATTTTTTTAAAAATGGGATACATGTCCCAAATGGCCGCACCCAGATTTTGTCCGCCATGATTTTGATATTCGCCTATAATCTTATATTTTTTATTCAAAGCATCCACCCCTTTCAGTTGTTGGGTGAAGGTATCCACTTGCCCCATAATATCCTTTTTCATATCATACTTATACCATCCCATACGGTAATGCTTTATATTTTGAGAGCTTGCAGTCTTAATGACCGTCTCTGAAAGTGTATTTCCTTCCAAAATATTGGTTACCATCATAGGGATGTCAATATGTGCTTTTTGGGCTGCTCGTACGGCTTTGGGTAAGTCCATTTCTACATTTTCAGGAAGTACATGGCCTTCTGGACGAACCGTCAGGTCAATACCATCGAAGCCCATTTCGGCTATGGTATTGGCTAATTTTTCATAGTCAGTAATCCAATGAAGGGTTTTAGAAAAAACAGCTATTTTCATACCTGTCGTTGGTGGTGCAAAAAGAAAATCTGTTTTGGGTAAAAGAGTAGCGGCAAGGCTTGTTGCAATAAAATCTCGTCTTTGCATAATTAATGTTGATGATGATGATGAATGGTTTACATTTCGATTTTTCAATTTGGAAATAGATCCATATAATGTGGTGAAACATTAAAAATACCACCACTTTGTGCATAAAATGTTTCATCTGTTTGGTATACGCCTTTTTGAGTTTTGATCCACGTTGCTGTTGATTTTGGATGGTAAGATATCAACGTATCCCAGCGTTTGTAATATTGATGTCCGTTCGTTTCTTGTAAACCAATGTCCATATCGGGAAAAGGTGATAATCGTGCTGCGACAGATTTATTCCAATCAACTAAAATGGGATTCACTGTTAAATCCGCACAAAAGCAAGGGACATTTTTTTCAGCAGCGTACTTAATAATTTTTAGGGTCATACTTAATGTTTTGGCAATGGCTTTAACGACAATTGCAGAATAACCCTGTTCTATTCGGCGGGCCGTTTCTTCCACTGTGTGTGCACTTTCATCAGCTGCAATCCGCACGCCCAAATCTCCAACATAACTTTCATTACTTTCCGGCAGTGGCTCTTCAATTACGGCAATCTGCTCCAGTGCGCCAATTTTTTTAGCATGATCAATGAAACGCAAGAGCGTGTCTTTTTCTTCATACCGACCATTGGGGTCAAAATAGTAGGGAATTTTACCAGTTTTGGTATATGGCGATTCATAATGCCCGATGGTTTTATGTACAGCTGTCAAAAAGGCTATATCTTTTTCTATCATTTCTTTTTGCGTACCTGCCGATCCTGTTTTCAATTTCATAATAAAATAGCCCTCCTCTACAGCAGCTTTTATTCGCTCAGGACTTGTGCCTACACTAAATGAAGGGATACTGGCCACTTTGGTGTGTTTGTGCGATAATCCTTGACGATATGGCTTGGGTATTAAAGCATCGAAATTGGTGATCTTATTCTCAGCAGCATAAAGTAACCAAGCTGCATTATCTACACCCACCAGGGCATTAAGGGCAAAGGTTTTGCGGAGGTCGTCAATACCCGTAATTTTTTTACCATAAGCTAATACTTCGGGCAATAGTTGGTCCAATAATTCAATAGGGTCTGTAAAAGTCGTTCCTTTCATAAGTTGTAAGGAATGTTCCGTCATAGCATACATCAAGGCATTGCCTGCACTTTCAGAATGTGCTGCTGCAACCCGTGCATCTGACCACAATACGCCTTGCGTGGCTAAGCCAATTTTTCGCATACCTGATTCTGCTTCGAGTAAAGCAATAGTTTGCCAACTATCTGTGATAGAACTGCCTTTGAAACGATATGGATGGAGAGGTTCTCTTTCAAAATTAGAGTCAACCCGTTTGATTTTTATAGGTTTGAAACCTGGAGAATCCTTGGTTTGCCCTGCAAAAGGCAATCCGCCCATTCCCAGCACTAAGCTCGTACAAGAAGAAGTTTTTTGTACAAATTCTCTTCTATTAATTGGATGGTGGTTAAAAATTTTCATTAGTTACTCTACCTTTTAATTTGGAATATGGTTAAGTGTATACCAGGTTTCTCCCGACCATAACGATTCCCCACTAGTGCTTTGTAGTAATTCCGACAAACGGATATAGACCACGTGTTTTGGTTTCAGATTTGGTACTTCTACATAAATCCTTGTTCGGTCTTTTGAAATAGTAATTTGGGTTGGACTAAGGTCTTCTAAATCCATTTTGGGTCCTCCATACTTTTCAGTGGGTAAATACCACCATTCTTGTATAAAAATATCAGAAGGTTTAACGTTAAGAGTAGTGGCCAATGGTTGCGTAAATTCTATTTCAAATCCACGAGGTTTTGCACGCACTGCAAGCATTTCAAATGTTGATTTTCCATTGTATTTCAAGCATTGAAGCCCAGCCACGCGATCTTTCCAACTCCATCCTCCACCTACCATACCTACTTCACCAATGTATAGATTGCCATCTGCTCCCCAACGCATCCGATTGACACCTGCTTCAAAGCCATGTGAAAATCGAAAAACAGCACCTTGATATTCGCCATTTATTCTTTCTAAAAAATCCCGATTGATGCCACCGTAAGTCACATCACCATGAAACATTTGACCTTTGTATATTCCTTCCGATATCAAAACAGGTTCGGAGGGCGAGTTTCCAATTTCATCCTCTGGCAACCATATGGCGGGCATAGCCATTTCAGGCGCAGGCGTGTCGCTTAACCAGCCCCATCTCATACCGTGATATTCTCCTTTTTTCAAATGTATCAATTTGTTAGCAGGCAACCATTGTCCTTGATTGTCTGTAATGAATATTTCATTATCAAGCCCTAAACCAATGCCATTGGGTGTCCTTAAACCAAAATTAACAGCTTCAAAATTTCCATCATTTGAAATCTTTATTGTTTTGCCTCTATCGTAAAGTTGTTTCTCACCGGGTTTCAATCGCATGGCCATAGAAAGCGTGGCATAAAAAAAACCATTTTGATACACCAGTCCAAAAGCGAACTCATGAAAATCAGGAGATACAGTCCAGCTATTGCATACCACTTGATACTCGTCTATAATTTCATCTCCGTCTAAATCCACCAGCCTGGTCAATTCTTGTTTCTGCAACACATAAATTTCGCCATCAACGACTTCAATGCCCAGGGGTTCCGCCAGACCAAAAGCAATGCGTTTGACTTTAATTTTGGTAGAATCACCTGTTGAAAGACCATCTAAAACATACACTCCACCTTCTTTATCCCAAGTGGTGACTAACAAACGCCCATCGGGTAAAAATGCTAAACCTCCAACCCGGGGCTTAAAACCGGCAGTATGTAAAGAAATTAAATCATAACTAGGATGTACTCCTTCAAGAGGTGCACCAAATCCCGGTTTTTTTAGAAATGGTTTAGCTATTGTGCCATCTTTATTTTTTACAATTTTGGTTTCAACAAATTTTGAAGATTTCAAGGTAAAAATGTAATTAACCATTGCGGTTAGTTCATTCTCCGCTAAGGCTGGGTGCGGATTCATTATGCCACTGCCCCAGGTACCTGTCCCTCCTGTTTTAATTTTACTTGTCAAAATTTCAAGCGATTGTTTGTTATTCGCATACTTTTTTGCTATGGATTTAAATGAAGGTCCGACTTCGTCAACCTCAATTTTATGGCAAGTAAAACAATCATTTTTATCCATTAATGCCCTCCCTTCATGTACATCTATTGGTTTTGCTATAGGCGGATATTGAGCTGGCAATCTATCGAAATAAAGGGTGACTGGCGCGATACCATTCGATTTCAGCGTTATAGAAGTATCCGGTAAAATCAATTGAACACGGGCATCAAAAGGTACATTCGAAGTCGTAAAGAGCCGTTCTAATCCTATTTTATCGTCGTTGTGCAAAACTTCAGGGCGTTCTTCAACCTGAATCGTGTCTTGTGTGGTTAATGCTAAGGCAAATTTCAAAAAGATTCGGTTGTTTTTTAAAACATATCCCCTATATAAGGCTGCTGAAAAAATGTCTTTACCATTTAATTCAACAGACCATTTCTCCTTATGTACAGTATCAATAAAATAAGCTTTACCCCAGGAGGAAGGTTGGATTTCTTTTTTGCCGGTATAGGGTGCCCCTTCCAACAAAACACCTCCTTTCCATACTTTATATAATTTGCATTGAGCTACATCGTAAGCAATATAACATTCAGTATCCAAAGCTACTGTCAACATCCGGGGTTGAAGGTCTAATACAGACCTAAAAGCCCATACATCCAATGGTCGATTTACTGGTTTCGGTGAAAATATACAACCCGAAGCAAAGATCAACAAAATGAATGATCCGAGACTAAATAGATAGTATGTATTTAATTTTCGCATTTTAAAGACTATTTCTGTCTTTTAGTATTTCCAATTAAATGTACCTCAAAAATTACAATTTAGCGGGTACACTTATCTTTATTTTAGATACGGATATTCTTTCCAAGGACCACTGCTTTTCATGTGAGGATAATCCGTATTGGTAAGATAGTTTATCAACTCAATTTTTAATCATTCTTTTACTTTTATATACAATTTTCTATTCGCCAGGTTGTTAGTTTGAAACGGATCTTTCGAGATTTTATACAATTCTTCTTTGAGTCTTTTGCCAAATGAAAGATGATATTCTTTGGCATGTTTTTTTTGGTTGTCCGGTTTTACCAAAAATACTTTAGTTACACCATCATCTACATCAGCGTGATATGTATTATTGGACGATAAAGCTCTGGTTCAAAATTGATGATATACAAAAAATCCCTGGTGCGAATAGCTCTGACGGGATAAGCGCCTTCGGGTCGGCAAATAGGATGGTGCTCAATCGCAGTAAAAACTCTAGTACGAGTTGATTAGACGATTCCTTGTTTTCTGCTAACAATAGAGGTAAAAGGATTTTTTAAAAAGAAATATTACTGAAATAACAAACATAAATTACCCATTTCATTTTTTTGGTGTCCAGAGAATTATATTTCTCTAAATTATAAATAACTTTAGTAATAATATTCCGCTTTTTAAACAAACCATTAATTATCATCACCTCCCCTCTCCAAACTCCACCTCTGCCAATAACACCGTCCTCGGATCAAAAAAAAGCCTATCCGGCTTATTATCAACCTTTATCACAAACTCAGCCTGCAATGTGTTCAATCTCAGTTTATTAATCTCAGGTAACAGGATACCCGGTTTGTACAGACCAAGCTCAAACGGCAGATCAAATAAATAACCGTTTTTTTCCACTTGTTCCAATTTTACTACGATTTGCTTTTTACTATCATCATATTTCCACGTTCCTTTTATCATAGGATTTTCAGGACGATAAAGCCATTGACTGAAAAAAGCTTTCAGGTCTTTACCAGAGGCTTTTTCCATCTCTTCCCGAAAATCATCGGTCGTGGCATTGGCATTCATAAAACGCCGGTAATAGGACTGAATGCCTTTTTGAAAATTTTTATTACCTATCGAATCCCGGAGCATATGCAAGATCCAGGCACCTTTCTGATATGTAATCGAGCTGGTTACCGGTTCTTCTTCCGCTGTGCGATCTTTTATTACACTGAAATTGGGATCTTTGGCAGTGGCAGCAAAAACTGTTTTTTTAGATTTAAGCAGTCCCTCTATATATTCATCATGGCCGTAAGCATGTTCTATAAAAAGCAAGGTAAAAAAAGTGGCAAATCCTTCGCTGAGCCAGGCGTCGTCCCAGGTAGTTTCTGTTACCGCATTGCCCCACCACTGATGGGCCAATTCATGTATCACTATATTTCTTGTACGGGTATCGCGCTTACCATTTATTAATTTTTCAGAATAAAAAATAGCAGAAGCGGTTTCCATACCGCCCCCTACAGAGGCAGATTGGATATTGGCCACTTTTTCGTAGACAAATGGGCCTATGTATTCAGAAAAAAATTCCATCGTTTGCTTCGTGGGTTCTGCAAAATCATAAAAACCGGATTCGCGGTCTTGAGGATATACCCAGGTTTGTATGGACTTTCCATATACTTCATCTACGTATTGCACTGCAAAATGGGCTACCCCTAAAACATATAACCAACTGGAAACAGGTATGGATTGTTTCCAATGGGTTAGCCGTGTAGTGGAATTCAGATCGGTCTCTTCTATCAAGAGCCCATTAGATATTACCTGGTAATGGGATGGTGCTTTTACTATAAACTCACAAGTGGCTTTTTCATACGGATGATCGATACAGGGCAACCAGTGTCGGGTCCTATTGGGCCAGTTCTCGGTAAAAAAACTTCTATCGCCATGTTTTGTAGGACCGATACGAAGTGCATCTGCCGCTATACCATGATACCGGATTACAAATGTCAATTGTGTACCATCGACGGATGGTTTAGCGAGTTGAATGATTAGCACATCATTTTTATGAGTATATTTTATAGGCTCTCCATTTTGGGTAATGGATTCTACCTCCATACCGTT
>CAYNIG010000283.1:0-6631 GCA_964396995.1 uncultured Saprospiraceae bacterium
AATGAAAAAAGAAGTGTATTACTCAGGACTTTATGCGCCGTTTCTAAGGTATTATTTTTAAGATCAAAAGATACCATGGCTCCGAAGTCACGCATTTGTCTTTTTGCCACCGCATGATTGGGGTGAGTGGCAAAGCCAGGATAAAATACCTTGGAAACTTTAGGATGAATTGCCAGGTGGTGAGCTATTCTCGCAGCATTCTGACATGCTCTTTGTACCCGTACATGCAAGGTCTTTATGCCACGCAATATCAGGAAACAATCCATTGGTCCGGGAACTGCACCGGTGGCATTCTGAATAAAGTGCAATTGGTCTGCCAGCTCACTTGATTTTACTATCAATGCTCCATGTATTACATCGGAATGACCACCGAGATATTTTGTAGCAGAATGAAGCACAATATCAGCTCCATAATCAATGGGATTTTGCAAATAGGGAGACGCAAAGGTATTGTCTACACATACCGTAATATTATGTTCTTTGGCCAGGGCGCATACTAATTCAAGGTCAATGATATTCAGCATGGGATTAGTAGGAGTTTCTATCCAAAGCAATTTTATCCCGGCCTTAATGTGTTCTCTGGCTGTCTTTTCATCAGATAGATTAACAAACCTGGATTCAATGCCATATTTCTCATACACCCGTCTCATCTGTCTGAAAGATCCACCATACAAATCATTAGTGGACAAAATAACATCTCCGGGAGACAATAGTTTCATCACAGCATCTTGGGCAGCCAGGCCTGATGCAAAACAAATACCGAAATTTCCATTTTCTAAGGCAGCAAGATTAGCCTCCAATACATTTCGGGTAGGATTTTGTGTACGGGCATATTCGAATCCCTTGTGATCACCCGGGGCAGCCTGCACATAGGTAGAAGTCTGAAATATAGGAGTCATGATGGCACCTGTGGAAGGGTCTGGTTCTATTGCGGCATGAATTAATTTTGTAGCGAATTTCATAGCGCAAAGGTAAGAAGGTTATTGGTAGTGGTTGATGCTTAATCTTTACTGGTTATTGGTGAATGAACACCTTTCTCCGATAACTATTATCCATCCACCCATAATGATTCATAATTTCTCTTGTACTACCTCGCTATTTGTTCTTTACCTAATTCTGAGAAAATGACTTCCTCGGTTTTTATCAACTTTTTAATTTCAAATACATATTTAATTTTTCCGGTTGAAGATTCGCTTCTCATCACTGATTTGACCTTGCTGACATTATAGGTCTTTTCAAACCCATTGATTACCTTTTCCGGCAAACTATCATATTCTATTTTTTTTCTCGTCTCCTGCCATTTGCCTTTATCCGTAAATCTGGCCACATGCAGTGTATCATTAAATATAAAACTGGCCGTAAATGTTTTATCGTCTACCTTATCCCAGATCACTTCATCGGCACTTGGAAATTTAGTATCGAATGCATCGAGTACGATATCGGGGACTTTGACCCCAAACATAATAACTGCAAGGAAAAGTGGTTGGAGGCAGAGAGAAAATAGTTTTTTCATTTTTAAGAAAATAGATTTAATGGATACAATATTAATAATAATTGAAATATAAGTAACTGGATTAATAGTTTATTATTGTTTGTAGGTTGCCAAAAAAAGTATAAAATTCCATGAAATACAAGATCAAAGGGCTGGTGATTTTCATAAGAATTAAGACTGGACTATTTAATATCACTAAGGCCTAAAAAGATCATCATAAAAATCGATTACTTTTTTATTAAGCTCTTCACCGCCACCATCACTTCATTCACTCCTTCTTCCAACGGCAGGCAAACCGGCAATCCGATTTCTTTAGAAATAGTATCTTTAAATGTCTTAGCCTCATCTAAGGTACAGCCAGCAGTATTCAATGCCACTCCGATCACCTCACTGCCGTACATTCTAATCAAGTCTATTTCTGATTGGATGGTGGGCATCGGACCCCATGACTCATCATCTTCATAAAAAATACGCTTAGGTGCGGCAAGCAAGATCACCTTTTTAGCATTCCCTGAGACCAGCATTTCACTACCACAGGGACCTGAAGGATTGCGAAGCCCTGATTGGCCTTCGACAAATAGGATATCCGGATCTTCATTTTTCCAGCAGGAGTGAATTGCATGTTCCAGTTCGCCCGAAACAAAATCATTGTAGGTGGAGTCAAATACAAATCCATATTGTCCACTTTGCATCCATCCGGTCTGGCCGGTGAATATCATCTCCGCTTTGATGCCTTGTTTTTTGCAAGCCTCTAATAAAAAGCGAGTAGTGGATCTTTTGCCGATGGCGCAGTCCATCCCTATTACAGCTACGATCGGGCAAGTCACTTCAAATATCTTACCAGTCCAAAAATGAAGCTCAGATTTATGCTTTGGCTTGCGAATATCGACTATAGTAGCACCAGTAGACAAAGCTGCATCGGCTATCTCTTTATGATCTGAGACATATTCATGAAGACCACTGATGATATGCAAACCTTTTTTTGCACTAATCAGTAAATCCTCGATTAGCTCAGCTGGTAATTTGCCGCCAATAGGTGCCAGACCTACTATAGCATTTTTAATCGTAGGAAATGCAGCCAATGCTTCCTGCACACTGGCGTAGATGGGGATATTCCTTTTCTTCCCGTCCATAACCTCTCCTGCATCGCGCCCTGCAAATTTTTTATCTACCAGTGCTTTGGTGCTAAATCGATCCGATCCCCTAATCAGCCCATGAGCGGTCTTACCATTCCCGGTATCCAACAATCCACAGGAAAACACAAGAGCATCACCACCAATATTATTATTTTCTTTCATGATGAGACAAATATCGAAAGGAGAGGGCTAATATCCTATTTTTAGGCCGTCCTGAATTTATACTCGTACGATCTAAGATCAGAATAGACCACTGTTGATTTGAATAACTGTATTTGAAAATGATTTTTAAAAAAGTTACTTAAAAAATTCGCTCTGGCTTTCAACCAATTGTCACAATCTATTGCTTTCAAAATGTATAATTTTCCAGTTAAGCATCTTGCTGCTCTACCGTTTTTAGCCACCCAAGATTTTGAATATCTTTTTTTGATGTACGATTGTAAGGAAAACATCAGATTATATGTGCATTTAATAGTCCAAATTAGTGCCTAGCACTTTCGTAATGAATAACCGTTTACTTAACCAACAGACCCTATTTAATTATTTTTTACTAATACAACACTGACTATATATTCCTTTTATTCAATTCTTTCACAGCATAGTCGCAAGCACGCGCGGTCATAGCCATATAAGTGAGTGATGGGTTTACGCAATTGGAAGAGGTCATAAATGACCCATCGGTTATGAAAACATTTTTTACGGAATGCATTTGATTGAATCCATTTAATACCGATGTTTTGGGATCGTGACCCATTCTCGCAGATCCCATTTCATGATTGGCGTTTCCGGGAAAAGAGATGGCATAGTTGGGCTTGATTTTGGAATATCCTGCGGCTTCCAGCATTTCGGCTGATGAGTCGGTCATATCTTTACTCATTGCTTTTTCATTCTCTTTAAATTCAACATGCGTCTCCAGCGTAGGTCTGCCCCAGGGATCTTTTTTATTCTTATTTATGATGACCCTGTTTTCCTGGTAAGGTAAACACTCGCCAAATGCAGTCAATGAAATATTCCAACCTCCAGGTTCCTGCAATGCCCTTTTTAAATCTTCCCCTATGCCCCCTGTGCGCAGGACAGCCTGGTTTGACCAGGTACCTCTGGCTGCACCCCCTTGTAGCCCGAATCCCCTTAGATAATCTGATCTTTTGTCGTTTATATTTCTGAATCTCGGTATATAGATCCCATTAGGTCTGCGACCGGAATAATAGAAATCATCAAAACCATCAACCTGGGCTGAAGCTCCGGCAAACTTATGATGGTCCATAATATTTCTACCCACCTGGTCACTGTCATTGCCGAATCCATTAGGAAATCTATTGGATGTGGAGCTCAACAAAATCTGTGCAGTAGCAATAGTGGCTGCATTGAGAAAAATAATTTTCGAATAAAAAGTCTCCGTGTTTTTAGATTGGGTATCTATAATTTCCACACCCGAAGCCCGTTGCGTTTTTTCATCATATAAAATCTGATTTACCAGTGAAAAAGGTCTCAACGTAAGATTACCGGTTTCAAATGCAGCAGGTAAAGTAGATGCATTAGTACTGAAATAGGCCCCATAAGGACAACCTCGATGACATAAATTTCGGTATTGACAAATTCCCCTTCCTTTTACCGGCTCGGTTAAATTAGCTCCACGGCCAATGATCACCGGGCGATTCATTTTCTGTTTTATCTTTTGTGTAAAATCTTTTTCGACACAATTCATTTCCATTGGTTTTTGGAAATGTCCATCGGGCACAATAGACAACCCATCCCGATTACCGTTTACACCAATAAATTTTTCTACATAGGTATACCATGGCTCAATGTCTTTATATCGGATCGGCCAGTCCACTCCATATCCATCTCTTGCATTCGCTTCAAAATCGAGGTCAGACCATCGCCATGTCATTCTAGCCCACAACAAAGATCTTCCTCCTACTACATTAGCTCTGATCCAATCGTATCGTTTGGTCTCATCGTACGGATTGTCCTTATCTACGATATAAAAATGTTTATTGTCTTCACCGATGGAATAGTGCCTGGTTTGTACATAATAGTTTTCCCGGTCTTCCTGGGTAAGCCTGTTGTGATGATCAAAGTCCCAGGGTGCCTTTGATGCAGTTGGATAATTGGGATGTAATAATGGGCCGCCTCTTTCGAGTAACAAAACTTTTAATCCTTTTTCACACAGTTCTTTTGCCGCCCAGCCACCACTGATGCCAGATCCTACTACTATTGCATCATAAGTGTTTTGATCTTTAGCTTTTGTATTCAGGTTTAACGTATCCATTATTCAATTATGGTCAATTCTTTGGCTTAATCAAAGGATGAAAAAGCGCTTATTTTAATAATCATCATTGAGGGCAAATTCGTTTTTTCTCTTGATCCATCTGCCCCTGGTAAAATCAGGTATAGCAACCGGATGAGAACCCAATTGTATACTCTCTTCAGATAAAGGGGTAATGCTAAGCCAGGCTGCAGCATCATAGGCATCTATAGCTGCTGGCAATTGCCTTTTGGCACATTCAACGAAGGAATGAATTACAAACCAGTCCATGCCTCCATGCCCGGCATTTTCAGCCTTCGTTTCATATTTTTTCCAAAGAGGATGATCGTATTTTTTTAACCATTCGTCTGCTTTTTCCCAGGCATGAGCTTTCGTTTTTCCTTCCAACATCAGCGATTGATTTACATCCATCCATAGGCCGTTGGTGCCTTGCACCCTGAATCCAATGGAATATGGCCTGGGCAAATTAGTATCGTGGAACAGGGTAATGGTTTCTCCATTGGCGCATTTAATCATGGTAGTCACCACATCACCAAGTTTAAATTCTATTTGGGCATTCGGATGTGAAGGCCCCCCCTTAGGATGATTCAGTACGTAATCGTGTAATCCCCGGCTTTTGGTAGCCATGGCTGTTAGGTAGCTAAGTCTATTGCCCCGGTTTATATTATTCATCATGGCTACCGGACCGAGACCGTGTGTAGGATAAAGATCACCATTACGATATACTGAATGTTGGGTACGCCACCGGGCTTCATGAAATCCCTTTTCATTGAACTCAACACCTCCCCCATAAAATTGTTTGCCATCATTAAACTTTACTTCCCTCAAATCGTGCTGGTAACCTCCTTCAAAATGGATCATTTCTCCAAAAAGGTTTTGCCTAACCATATTCATTACGGCCATCACATCACGGCGATAACATACATTTTCTAAAAAGAATAGATGAGAACCGGTAGCCTCATGCGTATTTACCAATTCCCAGCATTCATCAACTGAAAAGCCCCCACAGACTTCAGTCGCGGTGTATTTCCCGCCTTTCATGCCGGCAATACACATTTCAGTATGCCATTCCCAGGGAGTGGCAATGAGAATGGCATCTACCGCTTTATTGGCGATCAATTCTTTATACCCAAATTCATCTGTAAGATAAGCGGATGGAAGAGATCGGTTGGCCTTTTCAAATATTTTTTTACAGGCCTCTATCGACATGGGATCTATATCATTTATTGCTACGACTTCGCAATCGTCCCTATATAATAATTGTTCTACATGACTTCTGCCCCGGGCACCAACCCCTATGACACCAATGCCAATTTTTCCATTAGGAGATTTAAATTTGGCAGAATCTGTAATTTCAGTACTAACATGATTAGGCAAGACTGATCCGGCACCTGCAAATAAGCTGGCACCTAAAAATTGGCGACGATCTATAGACATTGGCCTAAAGTAATATTTTTCGTGAAAACGCAAACGAAATTATATTTATTCAGGATTTGATTGGAAAAGATCAGAAAGAAATAAAAGGTTTCGCTCAAAGGAAAATCAAACTATACATATAAAAATCATGAGGCATAGTCAGGTGCCGATGCCATAACACGCCGGGATAAGGAAGAATACTATTTTAGAATTCCAACTTTCCATTCATATTATAGACCCAAATCAGCAGGAATATGAATAGAAGAAAAAATAAAATAAAAAGCCCAAAACAAGAGCCTTTTTTGCCGTAATTTGTAT